>NZ_NFIL01000080.1:0-3727 GCF_002161755.1 Flavonifractor sp. An4
CCGCCGAAGGCGGGGCAGGGCGGCGGAGCCGCCCGGGCGAGCGCAGCGAGCCTCCCAGGGAGCGCAGCGAGCCTCCCAGGGAGCGCAGCGAGCCTCCCAGGGAGCGCAGCGAGCCTCCCAGGGAGCGCAGCGAGCCTCCCTCGCCGGTGGTCCGGTAGAGCATCAGGGGGTGTACTACGACACACCCCCTAGGGTGACGTGTGACGTGTGACCATCGGTAGAAGGAAAGAAAATGTTGCTTATAGTGGCAGATATGGGCAATAAAATCCTGATTCTATGGCGAAAAGGTACCATTCTACAACGGTAGAATGGTACCTACCCCCCCCTCTTAGCCCGGGAAAAGTATACCAAAAGGCTTGACAAGTGTACAGAACGGTGTATAATTGGGACAGTGGAGGTGAGTGTAAATGGATGAGACAAAACGTGTGCAGATCTCTTTGCGGTCTGACGTCTTGGAGCGGCTTGACGTGCTGGCAAGGGAGATGGGGCTTAAGAGGTCGGCTGTGCTGTCTCTGCTTATCAAGGAGAAATGGAAGGAGGAGCATACCGACTGAAAAGAAAAGGCACTCCCCCGTCCTGCCAGACTGATGGGGAGCGCCAGACTACTATAGTCGGTATCATTGTACCATGGCTGAGAAGAAAGTCAATCAGGAAAAGAGTGTTAAGAAACGGAATTGGGCCTTTGTGCTGTACCCTGAATCCGCTCCCAAGGATTGGCGGGAGCAGCTTGCCCGCTCTGGTGTGGCCTGCGCTATCTCGCCGCTGCATGATCGGGACCTTAACCCGACAGGGGAGCCGAAGAAGCCCCATTATCATGTGATTCTGGTGTATGGTAGCCCGACTACATACAACAACGTCAAGGGGTTCACCAATGGTCGCCTTGGGCAGACGATCCCCCAGGCGTTGGAGCAGGTGAAGGGCTACTACAACTACCTCACCCACAAGGATAACCCCGAGAAAGCACAGTACAGTGAGAGCGACATCCAGACTTTGAACGGCTTTGATATTCGGGACTTTGTAGAGCTGACGAAAAGTGAGGTCGTCCGGCTCAAGCGAGAGATACAGGCGTTCATCCGGGACAATGAGATCATGGAGTATGCAGACCTCATGGACCTGCTCATGGATGCCGGGGAGGAGATGGCAGATCACTATGAGGTGGCAGCCAACAATACGGTGTTCTTTGACCGGTATCTCAGTTCCCGCCGGTTCCGAGTCGCCGGAGGCGGCGAGGATCAGCGGGAACATGAGCGAAGCCGCAGCCCGTAAGGTTTAAGATTTGGTTACAAAGTGGTAACATGGTGTACGTTGCCGTGCAATAAATGGCCCTTTCGCCCCTATGGGTGAAGGGCCATTTTACATTTTTGGGACTGACAAGCGACACCCAGAATCCTAGCCCCTCCATGGGGTAGAGGCATGGAGGGGCGATAATCTCGGGGGGGATAATATGGCGCGAGAAGAGGACTGGACCATAGAGCGGGTGACGGTGATTCGCAAGCTGTGGTGCTGGATGAAGGAAGCAGTGGAAGAAAAGAATCTGGACTTAGTGCGTGAAATACGCGAGGAGCTGGAGGAGCTGGACGGGATTTGACGGCAGAGTACCTATTGCATCAGGAGATGGAGCACGTTTTTGCCGCTCTTACACCGGCAAATCGGCTGGTTTGCCGGGTCTGTGTCTCGACCGGCTTACGGGTTGGTGATGTGGTGCAGCTGCGCACCGATCAGCTCAAGCCTCAGTTCTGGATCACCGAGCAAAAGACCGGCAAGCGGCGCCGGGTAAACTTGGCTGCGCCGCTGCTCAAGGAGCTGCGGGAGCAGGCAGGGCGTGTGTGGGTCTTTGAGAGTGCCAGAGGGCCGGATAAGCACCGTACGAGACAGGCCGTGTGGCGGGACGTGAAACGGGCCGCCAAGGCGTTCCGGCTGCCTCAGAATGTCACAGTGCACAGCCTCCGGAAAGTCTTTGCGGTGGATGCCCTGGGCAAGGCCAAGGGCAATGTAAGAAAGGTGCAGCGAGCCTTGAACCACAGCGATCAGGCGACAACTATGATCTATGCTATGGCCTTGCAGATCTATCAGGCCAAGTATGGCAAACTGAATAGGGGACGGAATGAGAACGGGGAGTGATGGTGTCACTCCCCGTTTTTGTTTTCCGGGTTTTGGTTGAGTTTGAGCCCGAAATATTCTGAAAAGTGTAGGAAAGTGATGGCTGATTCGACAACGTGGGTTTCAGTGGTGCCAAGCTTTTTGGCCAGCCAGGTTAGCCGTTCGATAGTGATGGGGTCGAGCCGGAAGGTTTTAGGGGTTTTCATCTTGATTCCTCCTTACAGCCTTACAGCTTGCGCATGTATGCGTCATATGCAGCGACAACCCAATCGTGGGGGGCATTTCTTTGCTCCAGGTCTTGAGCGATTTTTTTGAGTTCGTTGACGGTCTTTGCGTTGTTGATGGCCTTTTCGACCGCTTCTCTGGATTCGTAATACTGTACCATTTTTGCGTCTCCTTTCTTTCTCTTGTGAGTACAGTATATCATATGTATGTACGTTTGTCAATACATTTGAGGAAAAAAGACATCACCGAACGGTGATGAAACCTGTCGAAAACCCCCGTCCCCGCCGCAGCGGAAGAGGGGGAATCCCAAGGGGATTCCCTCTCCCTTGCGCCTCCCCCGGCCCCTCATGGGGCGGGGGACGGGAGGGGGTTGGGGTGGTTTTCTGGTCCTTTAGGGCACAAAAAAAGAGAAAGGCCCCCAGCCGTCACGGTCATTTGGGCACCGAAGTGCCGACGGTTGGGGGTCTCCCTTGCACCTCCTATGATAGCACAACCGTTCGAGGAAGTCAACCATTTTCGTGGGCTCACGAAAATGATCCCACACGGCAGCCGCGCCCCGTTGATCAACACAGATCGGGCCAGCGGCCCGCTGTCAAGGGTGGCCCGGATGGGCCACTTGCGCAGCCCTTGACGGCAGGCCGAAGGCCTGATAATCCCCACTCCGGGGGGCGGCGGCGGCGAAAAGGGGCGGCGCAGCCGCCCCAGCCGCCCCCCGGAGGGAGGAGGCGCGGCGGCCCATGGCGATAGCCGGGCCGCCCGACAGGGGGCGGCAGAGGGGGACCCGGCGCGGCGAGGAGGGGGCGCAGGCCGGGAGGCGGCAGGAGCGCAGCGGCCCCGACAGGGGGCGGCAAGCGACAAGAGCCCCCCGGCCAAGACCCCCGAGCCGGGGACCGCAGCGGGCGGCGGGGCGAGGCCGCCGACCGCCGGGACCGGGGCCGCCGCAGCGGCCCCCGCCGGGGGGGCAGCCGCCCCGCGCCGACGGGCGCAGGCGGCCCGCCGATAGGCCGCAGCGCCCCCCGCAGCGACCCAAAGGGAGCGGAGGGGGCCCGGGCGGGGCCAGCGGCCCCGACAGGGGCCAGGGGCCCCGCCGGGAGCAAGCCCGAGCCGGAGGCAGGGCCGCCGGGCAAGGCCCGCAGCGGCCCAACGGAGGCGAGGGGGGCCAAGGCCGAGCACACCACAGAAGCCCCGCCGGAGGCGGGGCAACTGGGCCGGGGGGCCCCCGTAGCGGGGCCGGGGCCCCGGCCCAGCTCCATGGGGTGCGGGGGCCGCAGCCCCCGCGGGCCCCGCCGAAGGCGGGGCAGGGCGGCGGAGCCGCCCGGGCGAGCGCAGCGAGCCTCCCAGGGAGCGCAGCGAGCCTCCCAGGGAGCGCAGCGAGCCTCCCAGGGAGCGCAGCGAGCCTCCC
>NZ_NFIL01000081.1:0-3559 GCF_002161755.1 Flavonifractor sp. An4
GGGGGGGGCTGAGCGGAAGTCACCGGGTCGGTACTCTCAGCCACCGGAGCCGGACCGCCGGAACCCACGCCTCCCCCCACCCCCACGGTGGAGGAGCGGACGGCAGCTCTGGCGGCGGAGATGACGGCTGAGATGAGCCGGTATGAAAAGATCTGCCAGCTTATCATCGTATCTCCCGAGGATCTTACCGGCGTAAGCACTGCCACCCAGGCGGGTGCGGCCACCAAAGCGGGGCTGGATCGCTACCCTATCTGCGGTATTCTGTACCGCAAGCCCAATATGCTCAGCCAGAGCCAGCTCAAGCAGATGCTGGACAACAGCCAGAGCTATTCCGAGATCCCCCTCATCTTGACCTGCGACGAGGAGGGGGGACGGGTCACCCGCCTCATGAGCACCGTGGGTACCACCTGGGTGGGCCCCATGCTGGACTATGAGGACCAGGGCCCCGAGACCGCCTACGACAATGCCTGCACCATCGGCTCCGATCTGGCCAGCTGCGGCTTCAACACCGACCTGGCCCCGGTGGCCGACGTGTGGACCAATCCGGAGAACACCGTCATCGGCGACCGGGCCTATTCTACCGACTTCAATACCGCGGCGGAGCTGGTGGCGGCGGCGGTGGAGGGCTTCCACGACGGCGGCGTGGGGGCGGTGCTCAAGCACTTCCCCGGCCACGGCGGTACCTCCACCGACTCCCACGACGGGGCCACCTATCTGTATCGCACCCTGGACCAGCTGCGGCAGGGGGAGCTGATTCCCTTCCAGGCGGGCATTGAGGCGGGAGCGGACGCGGTGATGATGGGCCATCTCATTGTTCCCGACCTGGACGATCAACCCGCCCCTCTGTCCTATGAGATCGTCACCGGTCTGCTCCGGGAGGAGATGGGCTTTAGCGGGGTGGTCATGACCGACGCCATGGAGATGTCTGCCCTTACCAAGTATTATACCGGCGGTCAGGCGGCGGTGATGGCCATTCAGGCCGGGGTGGATATCCTGCTGTGTCCCGGCGATCTGGACGGTACCATTGCGGCCCTGGAGGCGGCGGTGGAGGACGGCTCCATCTCGGAGGAGCGGCTGGATGAGAGCGTACAGCGCATTCTCACCTTCAAGATCAACCGGGGCCTCATCCCTTTGGCGTGAATGAAACAGGAAAAAGGACTGCTGTGATACAGCAGTCCTTTTTTCTTATGCCTGACGCGATCTCAGGCGGGGCTGCCCAGCAGCAGGGGCTGGAGCTGGCGGCCCTCCAGCGCGGCGGCAATGGTGTCGGGCACCAGGGAGAAGTCGGCCACCACTGAGGTGGGCTTGCCCTGGGGATCGTCCTGCCGGAAGGGAACGAAATAGACGTGCTTCTTGTCCAGCAGGGCCCCGATGTTCTTGGCCGAGGCGGCCAGGGCGTCGTTGGTGGCGGGACAGATCACCAGGGGGCGGCCGTTGCGCAGATGGGCCTTGGCCGCCAGGGTAACAGTGGAATCGGTGACGCCGTTTGCCAGCTTTGCCAGGGTGTTGCCGGTGCAGGGGCAGATAACCAGCACATCCAGCAGCTTTTTGGGCCCGATGGGCTCCGCCTTCACCAGAGAGTCGATGACCCGCTTGTCACAGATGCGCTCCATCTCCCGCATAAACTCATGGGCCGGGCCGAACCGGGTATCGTTGGCGGCAGCGGCCTCCGACACGATGGGGGTCACATCCCCGAACCGGGCCTTCACCTGCTCCAGGGCGGTCATAGCCATACTCAATGTACAAAAGGACCCGCAAAAGGCGAATCCAACCTTCGCTTGTTCCATGCTCACACTCCCAATTCCCGCAATATGTTGTAGATGGTGGTCTGAATACACTGGCCTGCCGTCACCGGCGCGACCTTACCCGGCAGGGAGAGGGCCCAGATCACTTTGACCCCCAGCCGGGCCGCCGCATCAAAGTCCACGCCCCCCGGCTTGGAGGCCAGATCGATGACCAGGCAGCCCGGTTTCAGGTCGGAAAGCTCCGTGAGGCCCAGCACAGGGGCGGGGACGGTGTTGACTACCAGGTCGTAGCCGCACAGCCAGCCCGCCAGGTGCTCGGTCTGCTCCCCGCAGTAGCCGCAGCTCTCTGCCCAGGCCAGATCGGCCCACTTGCGGGCGGCCACGCTCACCTTGGCCCCCAGGCCGGCCAGACGCTGGGACAGGGCCTTGCCCACTCGGCCGAAACCGATGACCAGCACCCGGGCGCCGTGGAGGGTGATGGGCAGTTCCTCCAGTGCGATCTGGATGGCACCCTCTGCGGTGGGCACCGCGTTGGCCACCGCCAGCTCCTCCCGGGCGAAGTAGTCCTGAAGGACCAGTCCTTTTTGGGCGGCCAGGGCGGTGAGATTGGGGCCAACCATCCCGGCGCACACCAGTTGGCCGGGCCGCAGAGGGGAGAGCAGATCCTCCAGCTTATGGGGCTGGTCGGACAGAGGGGCGTGGAGCAGGCCGCCCTCCTCCTCCGCCGGCAGAGGCAGGATCAGGCAGTCGGCCAGTTCCACCCCCGCCGGGTCGGTCTCCATCTGTACCCCCGTCAGAGGGCCGTGGCCCTCCAGGGCCCAGGTATGTACTGTGTGGCCGTCGGCGGCCAGCAGCTCCGCCAGTTTGGCCTGCCGCAAATCGCCCCCCGCCACCCACAGGTTCAGTTCATGTCTCATGGTAAGCCCTCCGTTCCCAGTGACTGCTCCATCCTATTCCGCCGCCGGAAAAGGGTGACTGGGTGGCACAGCTTGACTTTTTGCTTTAACAGGCTAATAATAAAAAGACAGATCAAGAGAGAGCGGAGATGGACCCGATGGACCGAAACGAACAAAATCGCCTGACCGAAGGCAGCGTCCCCAAAAAGATGCTGGCCTTCGCCCTGCCCATCTTTTTCAGTAACCTGTTTCAGCAATTATATAATGCGGTGGATTCCCTCATTGTGGGCAACTTCATCGGTCGGTCCGCTCTGGCGGCGGTCAGCTCCTCCAGCAGCATGATTTTGCTCATGGTGGGCTTTATCAACGGTGTATCCCTGGGTGCGGGCGTGCTCATCGCACGGTACTACGGGGCGGAGGACGACGACCATATGGAGCGGGCGGTCCACACCACCGTGGCCCTGGGCCTGACAGCAGGCGTGATCCTGACAGTAGTGGGGGTCATATTAACCCCCCAGATCCTCCAGTGGATCGGCACCCCTGCCGACGTCATTGACAACTCCATTCTTTACTTCCGCATTTACTTCTTCGGTTCCTCCGCTGTGGTGCTCTACAACATGGGGGCCAGTATCCTCCAGTCGGTGGGTGACAGCCGCAGCCCCATGAAGTACCTCATTGCCGCCTCCCTTACCAATGTGGTGCTGGACCTGCTCTTTGTGGCGGTGCTGAAACTGGGGGTGGGCAGCGCCGCCCTGGCCACCATCCTCAGCCAGTGCCTGTCCGCCTTCCTGGCCTTCCGCAAGCTGACCCTCACCAAAGCAGGCTACCGGGTAAACTGGCGGCGGGTGCGTTTTGAGGGCCCGACGTTCAAGCAGATCATCACCCTGGGTATTCCCTCGGGGGTGCAGAGCTCGGTGG
>NZ_NFIL01000082.1:0-3507 GCF_002161755.1 Flavonifractor sp. An4
CGGGAATTGAGAGTGGAGGGGATCATCCCGGAGGGCTGGACCTGGGATCTGCTGGTGCAGGCCGGAAAAAATCTGGATATTATCCGCCTGAACCAGGGGGAAAACAGCCTGTCTGTAATACTCACATCTGAGATGCTGGCGCTGTCCGGATACTATGTTCTTCAACTGAGGGCCACTCAGGGAGAAAAGGTGCGGCATACCAATGTACTCCGGGTATATGTACCGGAGAGCCTGTCCGGCGATGCTCAGTGGCCCGAACTTCCGACTGAGTTTTCCCAGGCTGAGGCAATCATCCGGGAGCTCAACGCCCATCCGCCAATCCCAGGGAGCGAGGGGTTCTGGATGGTTTGGAACACGGAAACAGACCAATACGAGAAGTCCAGCCTTCCGCTCCCTGCTGGCAGTGGGGGTGGATACGTGATTGGCTCCGGACTGAAGCTGGACGGAGAGACGAACACCCTGTCTGTAGATACAGCCGACCAGGTGGAGGCAGACAACTCAAAACCCATCACCTCCGCAGCTGTATTTGTTACCGTTGGAAATATCGAGTCTCTTTTGGGGACCATTTAAGGAGGGCAAATCTATGAGCATTCAGACCGAAATCACCCGCATTGAAAACGCAAGAAACACCATGCGAAACAAGGCCGTTGAGCTTGGCATTGCTGAGGGTACCGCCAAAATGGACGTGCTGGCGGCGGCCTTTGACGGAATTGTAAATCAGGGCGCCGTATCCGCCACTGTGACAGAGGGTGACACCTATACCATCCCGAAGGGCTACCACAACGGCAGCGGTACGGTATCTGGAACCGCTGGTGGGGGCAACTACAAGCTTCAGAGTAAGCAGGTCACCCCCACCAAGCAGCAGCAAAATGTAACGCCTGACGGAGGCTTTTACGGCCTGTCCGACGTGACTGTGGCGGCCATCCCGGCGCAGTATCAGGACGTATCCAGCGTCACGGCCATCGCCGCCGACGTTCTGGCGAATAAGAACTTCGTGACGAAGGACGGCCAGCTGACCGCCGGCACCATGCCCAATATCGGCGCTGTGTCCGAAACTCTGAACACCACCACGAAGTTCTACACCGTTCCGAAGGGCTACCACTCCGGCACCGGCACTGTATCCATCGTCACCGAGGAAAAGACTGCCACCCCCACCAAGGCGCCCCAGGACATTACCCCCACCACGGGCAAGGTGCTGAGTAAGGTTACGGTGGAGGCCATCCCCGCCGAGTTCGTCGATACCTCCGACGCCACCGCCGCCGCCGGGGAGATCCTGGATGGCAAGACCGCATACATCGGCGGGCTGAAGGTGGAGGGCACCATGGCCAACAACGGGGCGGTGGCAAAGACTCTGGACAGCACCACCACCAGTTTCACCATCCCAGCCGGTTATCATGACGGCAAGGGCACTGTAGGCATTGATGTGGAAACAAAGACAGCCACGCCCACCGAGTCCCAGCAGACCGTAGCCCCCACCGCCGGGAAGGTCCTTACCGCGGTCACCGTTGAGGCCATCCCCGCCAGGTACAAGGACACGACGCCGGTGACTGCCGCCGCCGCTGACGTGCTGGACGGCAAGTTTATTGTTACCGGCACCGGGGCCGTTGAGGGCACGATGCCCAACAACGGTGCAGTGAATAAGACCATTGACGGCCTGACCGAGACAAGCGCCGCCATCCCCGCAGGCTACACCACCGGCGGCACGGTGAGCCTGGACAGCAGCATTGAGGACGCCCTTGCTTCGATCTGAGGAGGTGTTACTATGAGTATTCAAAGTGAGATTGATAGACTGGCGGGCATAAAGGCCGACCTGAAATCTGCCCTTGCAGAGAAGGGGCAGACCGTGGGGGAGGTGTTCAGCGCCTACCCGGCGGCGGTGAGGGCGGTTGAGACGGACCCGATGGTGCAGAGCATTGTGATTAACAACAATTCGCCCTGCGACTTGCGGTTTTTTGACGAATTTATTGTTAGAGCCGGATTACAAGGCTATACAAGAGATGGCGGAAGGTTCAGCAGCCTGTTTTCCCAGTTCAGCATATACAACATGACAGGCAATGCGATTCGGCGCATCTATTTTGATTATGCCGGTGATGGCCACGAGATGACCATAGATATCGAGTAGGATCCAGAGCTGGCAGCATCTGATTTTCGGAGGAACTAAAATGAACAAACAGATTGCCCATGTGCCGCTGGAGCAGATCAGCCGTTTGGAGATCGTGGTCACCAAGTGCCGCAAGTCTCTGATGGAAGTGAAGGGGGAGACCGGCGCGGACTACATCCTCAACGGAGGGATGTGGAACCCGGACGGTTCCCCCTGTGTGGGGCTGAAGGTGGGCGGCAGGCTGCTGTCCCGGACGCCGTGGGGCAACGTCCACGGCTACGGGTGGACGGGCACGGACATCCACATGACCCTGGACTGGAACAGCAACGCCAACTATCTGGCGGTATCCCCCATCATCAGGGACGGGGCGAAGTATCCGGAAAAGACCTACGACAAGGCCCAGGACGGCGTGCGGGGGCGGTCCGCCATTGGCATGACCCGGGATGCCCTGGTGCTGTATTGCGCCAAAGACGGCACACGGGACGCGAAAGACCCCGATGGTCTGACGCGGGAGCTGCTGGCGCTGGGCTGTGACACGGCCATGATGCTGGACGGCGGCGGGTCGTCCCAGTGTGATTTTGCCGGGACGCAGATCCAATCTGCCCGGAAGGTCCACAACTGGATCTGCGTATGGACAAAAAAGACGGCGGAGAGCCCGCCGCAGAAGGAGGACAAGCCTGTGAACAAGCCTGTTGTATGCCTGGACCCGGGCCACGGGCCGGGGTGTGTCAACGGTTCCGCCGACGGGACCTACAAGGAGCGCGACTTTACCTGGGATCTGTACACCCGCCTGCGGCCTCTGCTGGAGGCACAGGGCATCACGGTGGTAAGCACACGGGAAAAGGAGAGCGACTATCCCGGCCTCAGCGCCCGGGCCTCGGTAAGTAACCGGGCGGGGGCGGACCTGTTCGTCTCCCTCCACTCCAACGCCGCCGGGAGTTCTGCCCGGGGGTTTGTGGCCTTCACCTCCGCGCCCCCGGAGACGGCGGCCCGGAACAAGCTGGCAGCGGCTGTCATCAACCGCATCCACGCCGCCGGTGTGGTGATGTGGGGGAGCGGGCTGGCCCATGACCTTTTAACCGTTCTGACCGCCACCACCGCCCCGGCGGTGCTGCTGGAATACGGCTTCCACACCAACGCTCAGGACCTGGCCCTGCTGAAGGACGCCGCCTACCGGGACAAGTTGGCCCGGGCCACCTGCGCCGGGATCTGCGACTATCTGGGCCTGGAGGTCAAGGAGCCGGACCAGGAGAGCGGACAGCCCAATGAGCCGGACGGCTGGGCCAAGGAGGCGTGGAGCAAGGCCGTGGCCGCCGGGATCTTCGACGGCACCCGGCCCCGGGACGGGCTGACCCGTCAGGAGGCTGCCGTGGTGCTGGACCGGCTTGGACTGCTGCCGGAGAAAG
>NZ_NFIL01000083.1:0-3237 GCF_002161755.1 Flavonifractor sp. An4
ATGACGGGGGTGGAACTGTGAACGTATACGAGCTGGCCAAGAAATATTACCCCAAGCTGTGGGACAAGGAGCGCATCCAGGCCCTGGCGGCTGCGGGCAAGCTAACAGAGGAGGAGGCCGCCGGAATTCTCAGTCTCACATACGGTCAGAAAAAATAAATCATTGCTTTGGTGTATGAAACCGTACATCTAATTCCCTTTGGGACCCATATATGGGGGGATGCAAATGATCAAGTTTGACAACTGGCGCATTTTAAACCAAGGAAAGGTATTGGCCCGACAGTATGACAACCTGACCCGGGAATTGAGAGTGGAGGGGATCATCCCGGAGGGCTGGACCTGGGATCTGCTGGTGCAGGCCGGAAAAAATCTGGATATTATCCGCCTGAACCAGGGGGAAAACAGCCTGTCTGTAATGCTCACATCTGAGATGCTGGCGCTGGCCGGGTACTATGTTCTTCAACTGAGGGCCACTCAGGGAGAAAAGGTGCGGCATACCAATGTACTCCGGGTATATGTACCGGAGAGCCTGTCCGGCGACGGACATTGGCCCGAGGTGCCGTCGGAGTTTACGCAGCTGGAGCAGCGGGTGAGGGAACTGTCGGAGGAGGCCGGGGCGGCGGCAGAGCAGGCGGAGAACGCGGCAGAAGGTGTGGCCAACAATGCCAAAGCGGCTCAGGAGGCGGCTGGACAAGCTCAGACAGCTCAAGACGCCGCCCAGGGAAGCGCCAAGCAGGCCGGGGCCGCTGCTGCCGCCTCTGCCGAGTTGGCCAAGACCGCTGCTGACAGTGCCGCCGCCGCCACACAGGCGGCACAATCTGCCAGTGATGCTGTGAGCAGTGCTCAGACCAGCGTACAGACCGCCACGGCCCAGGCTCAGGCTGCCGCGGATGCCGCCCAGCAGGCCAGACAGGCACAACAGGCCGTAGAGACCGCTGCCGGAAACGCGGCCCAGTCCGCGCAGGCGGCGGCAGAGGCACAAACTCAGGTTGCACAGGTGGGCGCACAGGTAAGTGCCGATGCTGAGGACGCACGGGATGCTGTGACAAAGTCCACAGCCGCTGCCGCCCAGGCGGGAGAGAGTGCCAGGGTGGCCCAGGAAGCTGCCCAGCAGGCCCTCGGTTCTGTGCTGCCGCCTGCTACAGGATTGCCTGACGGTTATAGCTTGCAGACCCAGGGCGGACAAGCCGTGTGGGGTGAAAGTGCCGGGGGTGGCAGCGAAATGGAGTTTATAAACTCCATGACGTTGGACGCGGATGTTACATCTGGCAGAATTGACGTGGATGCGGAGGGAAACCCGTTTGTTTTAAGCGAGGCTGTTGCCACAGTTTCATTTGTTAATGGGCAAGAAGTGGGTCTCTTTTACTGGTACTTCACAAAAGGAATCGACTTCTATCTCAACAAAAGAACACTGGGTGGAAACGGTTATAAACTTGTGGCTTCTGGAAATAGTGTAACCGGCGTTATATTTGTATATCAGGAGAATGGCTCCACAAATACGCTCAATACAAAACTTGTCACTCCCGGTACTGAAATTACGATGTTCAGATTTGCGAATTTCGATGGTGTTCCATTAAAAGCAGGAACGGCAATCAGTCTGTATGGCAAGAGAAAGGCGGTGTAATGGTGAAAACCTGCGTGAATGGCATAACCAGAGACATGACCCCGGAGGAAATGGAGGAATTCAACCGGTTGCAGCAGGAGCAGCCTGCGCCTACAACTGAACCGGATCGTCTGACCGCGCTGGAGCTGGCGGTGGCTGAGCTCGGCGTGGCGATGATGACTGCGATGGGAGGTATGAGCAATGGCTAATTTGTACGCTGACCTCATCCGCCGCGGTCTGTGGACGCTTGAGCAGGTCCCCGCGCTGTGGCGGGAGGAAGTGGAGGGAATGCTGTGAAAAGGATCGCATCCATCCAGCTGAGCCAGGTCCAGCGGATTGAAATCATCGTCACCAACTGCCGCAAATCTCTGGATGAAGTCAAGGCCGAAACCGGCGCGGACTACATACTGAATGGCGGTATGTGGAACCCGGACGGTTCCCCGTGCGCTGGCCTCAAAGTCGGAGGGAAGCTGCTGTCCAAGACGCCGTGGGGCAATGTTCACGGCTATGGATGAACGGACACGGATATCCACATGACCCTGGATTGGGAAAACAGCCCCAACTATCTGGCGGTATCGCCTATCATCAAGGACGGGGCAAAGTACCCCGAAAAGACCTATGCCGCCGCACAGGACGGCGTGCGCGGCCGGTCTGCCATCGGTATGACAAAGGACGCTTTGGTGCTGTATTGCTCCGGCGACGGCACCAGCGATTCAAGCGACCCCGAAGCGCTGACCCAGGAACTGCTGGCCCTTGGCTGTGACTCGGCCATGATGCTGGATGGCGGAGGATCGTCCCAGTGTGATTTTACCGGGGAGCAGATCAAAGCTACGCGGAAGGTCCACAACTGGATCTGCGTTTGGACAAAAAAGACGGCGGAGACGCCGCCGGACAAGGAGGATAAACCTGTGAGCAAACTTATTGTATGCCTGGACCCCGGACATGGGCCGGGGTGCGTCAACGGCTCCCTGGATGGGAGCTACAGGGAATGTGACTTTACCTGGGATCTGTACACCCGCCTGCGGCCTCTGCTGGAGGCACAGGGCATCACGGTGGTAAGCACCCGGGAGCAGGAGAGTGACTATCCCAGCCTCAGCGCCCGGGCCTCAGTGAGCAACCGGGCGGGGGCAGACCTGTTCGTCTCCCTCCACTCCAACGCCGCCGGAAGTTCCGCCCGTGGCTTTGTGGCTTTCACCTCCGCGCCCCCGGAGACGGCAGCCCGGAACCGTTTGGCCGCTGCCATCATCAGCCGTACCCGGGCCGCCGGTGTGGTGCTGTGGGGCAGCGGGCTGGCCCATGAGATGTACACGGTGCTGGCCTCCACCACCGCCCCGGCGGTGCTGCTGGAGTACGGATTCCACACCAATGCCCAGGACCTGGCCCTGCTGAAAGATACCACTTACCGGGACAAGCTGGCCCAGGCCACCTGCGCCGGGATCTGTGACTATCTGGGCCTGGAGGTCAAGGAGCCGGACCAGGAGAGCGGACAGCCCAATGAGCCGGACGGCTGGGCCAGGGAGGCGTGGAGCAAGGCCGTGGCCGCCGGGATCTTCGACGGCACCCGGCCCCGGGACGGGCTGACCCGTCAGGAGGCTGCCGTGGTGCTGGACCGGCTTGGACTGCTGCCGGAGAAAG
>NZ_NFIL01000084.1:0-3207 GCF_002161755.1 Flavonifractor sp. An4
CAGGTCTTTCGGGGCAGGCTCATGTAGTAGACCTCCTGGGGATTCAGTTCCAGCAGGGCGGACTTGCCCGCGGCGGCGTAATACTGCCACAGGCCGGCGGCGGTGGGGGCGACGCCCTGTTCCAACATCTCCGGGGACATCTGTAAGCTGTCCAGCACCCGGCGGCCGTTGAGGTAGAGGATGCAGTGGATAAGGATTTGCGTAAACTGGGTCAGGTCGAGGGAAGCCTGCGCCCGGTAGTCCACCGCCCACCGCTCCTGTGCGTCCGCCTCGATGACGCCCCGGCCCCGGAGGATGGGCTTGTACCGGCCCTGCATCAGATCGAACATCTTTTCAACAAGTCCCTTTCGGTCGGGGCGGAACGGGGGCAGGGCCTCGCAGGTGACGCCGTAGCGGAGGCACAGTTCCTTCATACGGCCGCCCAGGAAGTCCCGCCCCTGGTCTGTGATGACCTCAGACGGGAGCCCTTTGCTGGGCCAGTCGGCAGCGTCGATGTCGATGCCGTAGCCCCGGCAGTATTCCACCTTGTCCATGGCGGCGTTGGCAAGACAGGCCATGACGGCTTCCTCGCCCGCCTCATAGCCCACATAGAGCCCCGCAATCAGTTGGGTGGCGGTGTCCACGGCCAGATAGACATAGGGGCGGCCCACGACCTTGGTGCGGTCCAGGCGGGAAACAAGGTAGATGTCCGCTGTGGTGGCATCCATCTGATAGGCCCCGATGTGATCTTTCCATGTCATGGCGGAGCCAGTGAGGGGGCGGGCGGTTCTCTGGTAGTTGGTGAGGCCGTCCCGGGCGATGGTCCGCTCACTGCGGCGGTGGTATGCCTGGTCGTAGAAGTAGTGACGGAAGGCCGGCCATGTGGGGCGTTTGTCTGCCAGGTGGCCGTCCGGGGCGGTGAAGAATTGATGGAGCATGAGGTCGTAAGTGTCCCGCAGGGACGGCCGTTTGGCAGAGTAGTAGAAGGTCTGGATGGCGCGCTTGTAGTAGTTCTCATACTCCGGCGGACGGCGCTTCCGGGGCTTGTGTTTCATTACGGCCCCGGTGGCTATGTACTGATAGTATAGCCGCAGGACGCGCCGGCTGGTGGTGCCGTGCTCCTGCGCCGCCTCTGCCGCAAGCTGGCGGCGAATGGCAGGGTCGCTGACGCAGTCCCCGTTGTCAAGCAAAGGCTGAATCAACGCCATGCGCGCCTGCTCCGCGGCCGTCTGCGGCGCTTCCCCCTGCTCTGCGGTGCAGGGCTCCGGGGCAGGGGCGCGGGGATAGGCGTCCAGTTCCCGCTGGTCCACAAAGCGGGGCGGCCCCGGAGCGTCACAGGAGACGAGCCATGCGCCTTGGGACTCTGCCTTCAGGATGCGGAACTGTTCACCGTTGATGTCAAGGTACATCGCTTTTGCACTCCGTTTCTTCTGGATTTGGTTTGATGTAAAGTGGGATGCAGGGGTGCTCCCGTCCACAAAAATGGGACAAGGAAGCAAAAAGTGGACACCTGGAAACCGTTGCGGCACAATGGCTTACGGTATTTTTGTCTGCTTTTCCACTTTTTTATAAAAAATAAATAAAGAAATATAACAAGTATAAATAAAATGTTTTTTGAAGAGAAAAGCGTAAAAGTAGACAAGGGTGCAGACATAGCATGAAACCACGCCTGCCGTCTTAGTTCATGCCTAGCTTCTTTTTGTATTAACAGAGGCATGGTGGGGCAAGGCTTGGCCGCAAGGTGCGGGCGGCAGGGCCTGGGAATACAGGGTCCATGCGGCAAGATGTAGATAGCGGGGTCCATGTGGCGGGATGCAAAATGGTCTTCCGCTTCCCCATCTTCCTGTATTAGCAGGGGGCAGGGGGGGACAGCGGCGGCATGGACGAGGATTACCAGGTGTCCCGCCGGGGAATAAACTCGACCTCCATCCAATCCGGGATAGGGTCGCTGGGCTCTCCGCCAAAACTGTTTCCCTGCTTCGTGCAGATGTCCGGCCGGCGGTCTGCCCTGGGGTCTATATCGACATACAACCTGCCCTCGCATTCATAGACAGGGCGGCTCCAGCTGTCACGGCCCACAAGCCGAAGCCGCAGTTTGGGCAACTGGACTTCCCATCGCTCCGGCTCCTTTGCAATCGCCCAGGCGGATAAGGGTGTCTTGGGAGCGCCCGGCATATCTTCGAGGGCCTCCGTCATGCCACACTCGTCACATATATAGACATTGAGCCGGCGGCTCAGGGCGTTTCGCACGGGATCGCTTTCCATTACAGAACGGCCACATCGTGGACAGGGATAGTCCCCATCCCACTGTTTCTTTGCAAACTGCTCAATGAGGGCCTTGACCGCTTCTTCACTCATGTACTCTTTCATATCAACATCAACCTTTCTTTGCATTTAGTCGTTCATGACAGGGTGACGGGCGGGGGCCTCTGCGCCGATGCACCTGTAAACTTGGTCAGCCCCATTCCCTCTGTATTTCCAGGCCGTCAGGAAGCATGGGTCACACCACCCTCCCGGAACAGGGCGACGCGCCAGTCTGACACGCCCACGGCTTCCCAGTACCGGCGGGACAGCTCCAGCTGCTCCAGCACGGTGGCCTTGGTCAACTCGTCCTCCCGCACTACCTCCCGGACAGCCTGGGTCCCGTCCGTGTGGTGGATCAGAAAATCCGTTTTCCATTCCTGCTTCATGTAGGCGGCACGGATGCCCACGGGGTTCACATGCTGGAACCGCTCCGGGTCAAGGCAGCAGTTCTCCTCGTAGTTCTCCACCCGGTCGTCCGCCTCCAGCTTTTTGGCGTACTCCTGTTCCGCATAGCTGTTGACGCAGATGATGCGCCCGCACTTCCCGCTGTGAAACCGGATTTCCCGTTGCTTTTTCGAGGCCCGCTTCACGGTAAATCACCCCCTCTGCTTTTTGGATGAAATTCAGACTTACTTCCGATTTTTTCTGTATCTCCATATTTAATCTGAAAAAATAGAGGTGTTTTGGAAGGGACTGGGAATTTTCGAGGTGTTTTTTTCAATTAAATCCCCATTTAATTTGAAAAAACAGGGCCATTTCTGGAGACAGTTGGGAATTTTGAGGCCATTTTTTCAAATTAAATCCCTTAAATCCGAAAAATCAGAGAATTATTTTGAAACACTATGTTCCCTTCCATTTTATTTTCGTCGTTCGTCCCAATATTTTGTCACTTCCATCCACACCCCCTTCCTCCCCCTATGACCC
>NZ_NFIL01000085.1:0-3022 GCF_002161755.1 Flavonifractor sp. An4
ATCCCGCTCCAGCTGAATTTCAAACACGCTTCCGCCGCCCTGCCAAGGGTCATACAGGCCGGTCACGGTGTCTTTCTCCAGGATGATGTAGCCGCAGTAGGGATTTTTGCGGCTGTCATGGAAGTGGCCGTTGCGGTCCTGGAGCCGGATCAGGCGGTTGAGCTCCATCAGGTCGGACAGGGACAACTCCACCAGGAAGGTCACGGTGTTCATGTGGGAGGCGATGTTGGCCACCTCCACCCGCATACTTGCCAGGAAGCCTTTGGGCCCGGATGTGTCCCCGTCCCGCAGTGCCTGCTGGAGCTTTGCCCGGGTATAGCCCTGGGACTTTGCCAGCCAAACGATGCCGGCGCGGTCGTCCAGCGTTTCCCCATAGCGGCCATACCAGCAGGGGTAGACGCTGTTGAGGACATAATCGTAGTTGCCGTCCCCAGTGTCCAGCATGATATTGACCGGGAAGGTCTGGTCCAGGAAGTGTTTCTCCGGGAGCCTGAAATACACATGGTCCATCATCAGGTCATAGAACAGCCTGGTTTCCTCCGCTGTGAAGCCATCTGGATATGGCCCATCCCCGGCGGTGAGCGAGGACTGGACATCCTGCTCCAGTTCATCTCTCAGCTGACACTCGTAGTCGAAATACCATTCCTCCAGCGACTCCCAAAAACTCTGCATGGGGTCGTCGCCGGACAGGAGCTTGGTCGCGGTGGCGCTGTCCATCCCGTCCCGGTAGTCGGCATAGATTTCATAAAAGAAGCAGTCGCCCTCACGCTGTAAAAAAGGCTGACGGTCAAGGGCGTCCAGAATATGGTGCCTGAGTTTTTCTGCCGCCTTATCGTTCATGTTTCCACCTCCTTGTCCATACACGGTTTCGGTATCTGAAGGGAAATGCGCCCCGCCTCTGGTCCAGAGGCAGGGCGCAGATGGTTGTTTCGGCGGTGCCCCATCACAGGGCTGTCACCTCTCCTTTAGAACGGGAGTTCGCCGTCCGCATCAGCATCAAACTCTGACGCCGGCGGGGTCGCATCGGCGTTCGCGGCGGGGGCGGGGGCGCTCTTTTTCTTGGCGGAGCCCCCGAAGTAGATGTTGCTGGCCACGACCTCGGCGGTACGGCGCCTGCCGCCCTCCCGGTCCGTCCAGTCCCGGATCTGGAGCCGCCCTTCCACCACGGCCATGGAGCCCTTGGCGAAATAGTTGGCGGCGAACTCCCCGGTATGCCGCCACGCGACGATGTCGATGAAGTCCACAGGCGTTTCCCCGGTGGCCTTGTCTTTGAAGTCCCGGTTGACTGCCAAAGAGAACGACGCGACTGGGATGCCGCTCTGTGTCCGGCGCAGTTCGGGGTCCCGGGTGAGCCGCCCACTGAGAATGATTCGATTCAACATGATGTTTACCTCCATTTTGACAATTTGTTTTTCGGACGGCCGGTCCAGTGGGAAAGCACACGCCCAGCCGCCGTCGTGTACCTCCGTCTGTTCCACACCCGTTCACCAATACACCTGGATGGGGGACCCATCGCCCGCCGCCGTCAGGGTACCGCTTGGTAACAGGACGGCGGCTTAGGGGCAATACCGTTTGTTGGGATGCTCCTCCAGGGAGGCAAACGGGTGGATCAGCAATTCATACAGGACGGTCTGCCGCTCCGCTTCCGGCATCGCGGCGCAGTCAGCGGCCAATTCAGAGACCGTCTTGTTTCCGTACTGCTGAAAATACTGCTCATAAATGGCCGTGAACTCTGCCGCGCAGGGCGCTACCAGCTCGTCCATGAACTGGATCAGACTGCCGGCCTCCATGTCCCCAAGGACACTGTCCCGCGGCGGCAGATTGGCCTTCAGACGCTCCTCCAGCGAACGGGGCGGGAGAAGGGGCTGCCCCAGGGGCGGGGCCCCGTCCTCCTCAAGCTCTGTTTGTTCAGGAGGGGCGCCAAGGAGGGGCGGGAGCAGAAGGGCGGCCGCGTCATAGAGGTAGGCGTCTCCGCAGGAGGGAGTTACCGAGAGCCGGTCATCCAGGACCTTGGCAAGCTGTTTATAGGTCATGGACTGTACCCGCTCCCGGGATAGGCCCAGGGTGGACCGAAGCCGCTCCAGCTCCGCTTCAAAGCCCTGGAAATACTCAGGCAGGGTCATATCAGCAAAGCGGTGGATGATGGCCGCGGCGTATTCGGGGTGGGCACAGCGGCCGGTGTCCAGCAGGGCAAGACGGTCTTGCAGTGGGAAGCGTTCAATCTTCATGCTGGCCTGCCTCCTCTCTCTGCCGGCGCTCCAGCACCTCCAGCGCGCTCCCGGCCCGGTCCAGCAGGTTCCGCAGAGCGGTCAGGGGGTCATCTGTGTAGCGGCCCCAAAAGTAATCGCTCCCGTTTCTGCACACCCATGTTACAAACCGCGCGGGGGCGTTGGGGTTCTCGCCAAGAACATATTCTGTGTCCCCGACACGGATGGCGCTGGTAATGACATATCCGGCGTTACTGCGTTCTGACATGTTTTATCCTTTCTCCCCGTATGAGCCCGATAGGACAGGCGTATCTTATGCGGCTTGCAGGACTTCCCGCTCCCACTGGTCGAGAAACCGCTGGACTTTCGGTGTGGCTGGGCGATTGTTGGCAGATCGAGCCTGGACCACTTTTCTGTTTCTGATCTCCAGCGTGTAAAATGGCTTGTCCGCTTCAGCCGCCCGACGCAGAAACAGGATGACGCACTCCTGCCTTGCCACACGGTCCACATAGGTGCCGACACAGTGATGGAGGGCCTGTCCCTCCTGAATGATGTCCTCCGGGCTTTTGGGACAGAGCACCACCATGCCGTCCAGCTCAAAGTCATCATGGAGGCGGATAGATTCCATCGCCGCATGGAAGTCCCGGCGCATCTTGGCGTCCAATTCCTGCTTCCATTGGGCGGCGGCCCGGTCATGGGCCTTTTGCAGGTCCCGGGGAAACAGGACGGAATCGCTCAATGGAAACTCCAGCTTCCGGCACAGATCCAGATAGTCGGCATATTCCCGGACCACATCGTATGTATTCTGATAGCGT
>NZ_NFIL01000086.1:0-2960 GCF_002161755.1 Flavonifractor sp. An4
TTTGCCTCTTGGGCAGGGCGCACGGCCGGGAGCTGGGGCGGAGTTTCCGACAGGGGCGAGGAGGGAGGAGGGGCCTTTTCTGTTTCGGGCGGTGGGCTCACGTTCAGCGCGGGGAGGGCAGGCGGCTCCGGTTCTTCCTCCGGCGTGACGGGAGTGAGGGGCGGCGCGGTGTCCACGGCGGGCGCGGGTTTCTGCTTTTGGCTCCCGCCCTTGATGGCCCGCTCGATCTGCCGCAGGACCAGTTCCGAACAGTCGTGGACCGCACAGCCCAGGACGGTGGCAGCCAGTCTGGTATCAAACTCCCGGACATAGGCGAAGTCGTCAGGGGTAAAGCATCCCTTGGTAGGCAGGCCGCAGCGAACCATGAGTAAGTATGCCGTACTGACGGTCAGGGCCCGGGTGAAGCGGATGCCCACATTCAGCTCGTCCAGCTCCTCCAGCAGACTGCCGCCGAGGGAGCGCATGATATTGTGCCGGTGGTCGTGCCAGCAGGTATCGGCCAGCTGGACGGAAATGCGGATCAGCTGTTCGGCCAGACCGGCGCACGGGGGGACGGCAAAGACTTCTTCCAACCGCTCCGCCACAGCCTCCCGGTGCTGGTCACTGTATTTCCACTGGCGGACAGGCACGGAGTCCGAAGTCGTGCCGGTATCTGAGATGTCGAACACATAGGCCAGCGACGCTTTGCCGTTCTGACTCCGAAGCAGGGCGATTCCTACGGAACGGGCCCGCACATACCGGCGCATACGTCGCTTCCAAAAGTCGTACCCAGCACAGGCCGTGGCCCTGGGGCGCTGGGCATGGATCATGACTTGGTCCTCAAAAGAATATTTGTGGTTTCGCGCGGCGGTGCGCAGAAATGCGGCCCAATGGGCGGCGTCGCTGGTGATCTCCGCAACAGTGCGGTCGGCCAGATCGGCATAGTGCTGGGTCTTTGCGCTCATGGCGGGGATACCTCCTTTGTCAATAATTTTGCCGAAAGGTTCGCATCCGCTCCTGTGCATCCGGATAGGATGCCACAGGGGAAAGCAAAAAAAGATCGCCCCCGCGGCGAAAACCGTGGAGGCGATTATGTTTCTCTTTCTGTCAGCTGTGGGCACAGATCTGGTGCTGACATTGATCCTACCTGTTCCGAAGACAATGAATGACGCAAGGCCTTGATTCCATTCGGTTCTGCCTCAATTTTTGCTCCAATAAAAAATAAAGCCACCCTGCTTTGTATCGTAGATTGATACAGGGCAGGGCGGCTTTGGTTTGTGGCGTATCATGTGGCGGCTGCGGCGCCGGGCAGCGGGACGATGCACGGGGCCTTATGCTGGTGCCGCCGTTGGGGCGATGTATGGCCCATGTCGGCGGCGTGCGTCAGGTGATGCCGCCGTGGCTCGGGTCGTGGGTTGTACCGATGCCCGCCCCTTGGTGCGTATATTGGTGCGGGGCGGGGTATGTGCATGATGTTTTTGATGTTGGAGCAGTCGACGTTGTTATTCGCTGGGCGGCGGTGCAGTTTGTTTTGCGTGTCCGCCGCCACGAGGTTGGTACGCATGCGGCGCACCGGTGGATTGTGCGCTTTGACCGTTGCCCACATGATTTTAATTCATGTCCACGCCCCTTGGTG
Source organism: Flavonifractor sp. An4 (assembly GCF_002161755.1). Classification (NCBI taxonomy): domain Bacteria; kingdom Bacillati; phylum Bacillota; class Clostridia; order Eubacteriales; family Oscillospiraceae; genus Flavonifractor; species Flavonifractor sp. An4. The sequence continues at coordinate 1,616 of NZ_NFIL01000086.1, forward strand.
CATGTTTGATGCGGGGCGGGGTGGTTTTGGTCATGGCCTTGTTGCCGTATACGGCACGGACGCCATCATAGGCCGTTGCAATTCGTTGGGCGGCAAGGCTTTGACGCATGTGTTGATGCGTGGCCTTGCCGCCTCTGTTGAGCAGTCTATTGTCACCATAGTGTTGGTTGGTTGTAATTCATGCTTCATAGAGAAGCGCATCCCCCTGCACCGGTTGCGATGCAGGGGGATGCTGTTTCAGGTTATGGCTTTTAGCCCATACCGGCACGGGCCCAGTTGTTGTCGATGCGCATGATGGTTACGATGCTCTGTTCGATGGTGTACGGGGACTTCGCCGAGAAAGTGGTGCCGGTTGTCCCGGTCATGGCCCCGACGCCGTACACGGCTCGAACGCCATCATATGCCCAGTCCGCGATTTCATCGGTGAAGGGCAGGTTGTCGGCATACCAGACAGTCCACCCGGTGCGGCCGACGGAGTTGAAGTCGTCAATGAGGCATTCCATCATGCGGGTCAGCATGGTAGCCGCCTGCTCGCGGGTAATCAGGTCATTGGGCCCGACATACACGCCGGAACGGTTGGGAGCGGAGTTGTAGCCGCCTAAAATCCCGAGGTTGTAGGCCTTGGCCATATTCTCGTTGTTGGAGCAGTCCGCGAACACATCGTCGCCGGAGTTGACGGGGATGGTGTAGTCCTCGCCGGTGATGTCGCTCATCAGGGTCTCATAGTAGCGTACGGCAAGCGCCGCGAACTGTCCACGGGTGATGGCACGGGTGTAGTCACTGCCCAGCAGGTCGGTGACGGCAGGCTGATAACCAAAGACATCAGGGTCGTCATCGAGGTAGCCCATGCTGATGGCTGTAATAATGTCCTCAGCGGCCCAGTTGCTGTAAGTGACGCTGGTGGCATCTGTGTCGACAACAGGGGTCTCGGGTTCGGTCACGGGAGTTTCCGTGACTGTCTGATTGGAACCGTCGCTCCAGTTGGACTTCAGGCTGGCTGTGGCAAAGTCGAACACATCGTCGACGGTGCGTGCAGTCTCAGTGCCGCCCATCTTGACGGGCAGGAACGCCAGCGCCCAATCGGGCAGGTTCATCTGGGACACATAGGACTTGGCAGTAGCGTACTGGGATGCAACGGTGGATGCATCGGGCCATACGGGTACATCTTCGATATAGGGATTGTCGGGACGACCTGTGAATGTGGGCATGCCGATGCTCACACTGCTCTTGCTGGCAGGAGTGTACTTGGTAAAGTCCAAGCGGTCGTTACTGCTCAGGTATGCGATTTTATCGGCTGTGTCCGGAGTGGACGCGCTTGAGGTTTTACCGTAAAATTCACCGCTGG
>NZ_NFIL01000087.1:0-2913 GCF_002161755.1 Flavonifractor sp. An4
CTCTGCGGCATCAGGGGATGAAAAAAGCGAGGGTGCGTCGGAGTTTTTCCAACGCACTCTCGCTCATGCTTGGGGTCAAACTTGGCGGACAAGCCGCCGTTTTTCAGGGGATTAGGTCAGAGTGTTTGGAAGTAAGTCTGACCTGAGTATAGCACACCTCCTCCCAGTCCGCAATAGAAAACCGCCTGGTATATGCAGTCATTTTACACCAGAAACATCAAAAAATCATTTTGTCTGTATTACATCATCCATCTCATTGCTTGATGTTCTACAAGGAAAAAGTATGATATCGACTGTTACCCATTTTACCTCCGCCTGGCATCCGTTTCATGCCCATAGGGAGTTTGGCTTGTGTTCTTCTGGAATATTTTCGCTGTGCCATAGTGCAACAGCTACATAGTCAACGAGTTTCTACAAGTAATTGCCGCACTCAATCGTATTTTTATAAATACGTCATCCCATCTACAAACTTGCTGTTGCGGCAATCTACAAACTTGCTGTTGCGGCAATCTACATTGTGCGGTAAAATGGAATATCGTAAAAGCCCTTTATAAGTATGGAGCATATTTGTCCTACATTATCATAACAACTTAAATATGATGCTTTTGTTGAGCAAACAGGAAAAATAAAAGCCAACATCGGTCGTAGCCTTGAGAAACTGGAAACCCTGAAAAAGACTCTGGTACAGGAGTATTGCGGTAGAGAAGGAGAAAATCGCATGGGTTCTTTATTGCATGAATTTTTAATGAGTTTAAGCGTTGATGCCAGTCCCCGCTATACAAATTTTGATGGTGAAATATATCATTATACGGCACTTCATAATATAGAATCAATTCTTCTCAATTCGAGAGATAAAATTGTTTTATGGGCCAGCCAATATGATTGCTTGAATGATATATCAGAAGGGACAATAGTCGAACCATGTTACTATAAAGTATGTAAAGATCTTAGGGCTTGTGGATATATTTCCCCCAATTTATATGAACTTTTGTCCGGTATAAAACCATCAAAAAATGATTTTTTTGCAATGCGCGAAAACAACAAACTTATATCGGAACGCAGCGAATATACAACATATATTGCATCTTTTTCGCAAAAAAGTGACCTTTTACCTATGTGGAATTATTATTCCAAAGGAGATTTGTTTGAAGGAATTAATTTGGGAATGGATTCCAAGGCAATTTTGTCAAACTACCCAACACTTTCTGCACATGGAAAAGTAAGATTAAATGTTAGTTCGGTGGTATATAGTCAAAAAGAACAAGAGGACATTATTAAAAAATTTCTCCTGGAAATAATAAGTAAATATAAAGAAGGGTTTGAACAGCCGGTTAGAGAAGTTGTTTCTAAAAAATTGGCCTCTTTAAAAATGATTTTCAAACAAGAGTGCTTTAGCTATGAGCAGGAGGTCCGTATAATTGTTGATATGGCAGACAAGTATAGAGATGATTTCTCGATAAAATATAGAACTAATGCGGGATATTTTATTCCATACATTGAATTATTAATTGATAAAAAGGCTTTGAAATCGGTTACACTAGGACCATTTCGAGGGACGGAATCTCAGTTAGATTTGCAAAAAAAAACATTGTCTCAAATGCTTGCCTCTCATCAATATGAGATCAACATTAATGTTTCTAAAGTACCCATAAGATATTAGAAGACAATGCTATACCTAACTTTTCCTTCCTCCGATCAAAAGCTGATATGCCCTCTTTGTATCGGCGTGCATGGAAGCGGAGAGGATTTTTACCCCCGCACCGGCGCTATGCGCTGTAGGCTTTTGCAAGGTGCGTGGCTCCAGCGTGGAGGCGGTTAATTGGGTGCGGAAAAATTCCGTAGAGGTGACTGCATAACGATTGCTCACCGCCGCAACCGTATAGTCAAAGATCTCCTCTGTCCATACCGGCTTGCCGTCCCGCACTCTGGGCGTGGGCGTTTTCTTATCAATCATATTAAATTTCTCCTTGGTGACGGTTGTGACGGTCAATTCCAAACTTTTTTCAATATCCAATTTGAATTTAATTTAGCGATACAGTGAGAAAAGTTCCAGTTTTGACTGTCACAACTGTCACGCTTCATTATACATCCCACCCGGCATCCGGGTGATGCCCGCAGGTTTGCGCCGCCCGCCCACATTGATAGAAAGGGTGACTCTCCAGGTCATAGTTCTGTATCCATTGAGGCTCACTACTCCTAGTAAACAGCTGCGCATGGTGCAGGGGCATGTTCAGGATGATGTGGACAGACTTGTTGGCCTTGCTTGAAACCTCCTCCCGCACTTGTTATCCATTATACCGTCGTAGAATTTCGGCCAATACGGCCCGCGCCTCATCGTCCTTGGGCTCAATGTCCCAGCCCCGGTCGTAGTTGGCCACTATGCATCCATTTTTTCTGATTTCGAGTTTAGAGATACAGCCTTGCTGGATGCCCCATTTGCTCCCGTATTCATACAGCTTGATGGAGAAGCTGTAGCCATCAATCATGCCATGTAGCCACATATTATCACCTCCTGAAACAGTTTGGTTTTGAAGGCGTCAAGGGGAATTGCAAGCAAATACGGCCTTGATACGCGCTGTCCATCAGAATGCGTTTTGTGCCTCATGCCTCGTGCTCATCCTGTTCATGGTACGCCGCTTTCTGCTTCGACGGCTGTGCCAAGTGATACAGGGGATGGTCCTCCAGGCGGTATTTCTCCACCTCCTTTGGTGCGCCGCCCCGTGTAAACAGCCACGCATGGTTTAAGGGCATGTTCAGGATGGTGTGGACAGACTTGTTGGCCTTGACGGAGATGTACCGGGCCGTTGCAAGCTCCTGTCCGCCCAGGTAGAGCAGGTGGTCGCAGTTGCTCAGAATGGTAACGGCCTTGTCATGCCCGTATGCGGCCTCCAGCTGTGCAAGGCTCTGGAGGAC
>NZ_NFIL01000088.1:0-2738 GCF_002161755.1 Flavonifractor sp. An4
TGCTTTGTACCGGCTTACTCTGCTATAAGGCCATACTGAAGGGCTCCGCAGAGCACAGCGTAGAACTTGGGCAGGACGCCAAGGGGAACCTTGTCCGCATCGACCATGTGCTGGACAGGCTGCCCCAGCGCATCCAGGAGACACAGGACGCCATCGAACACACCCTTCAGCAGTGCGAGGCGGTCAAGGCAGAACTGGAGAAGCCGTTTCCCCAGGAGGCCGAATTGGCGGAGAAAACCGCCCGCCTCACGGAGCTGGACATCCTGCTCCACATCGGGGACCAGGAGAGTACAGACCGGCTGGCAGGATGAAGCAGGGATGCCCGCATGGACCTGCCGTGCGGGCACCTCTACAATTACATGTATATAAGGAGGAAAACACAATGTCAAACGCAAAACTGATGACCCCGCTCTTTTACCAGGGGAATTTCAATGCAGGCGGAAAGAAGATGCGGGCCATATTGGTACGCGAAGTATCCAACGGGACAGACACCTACCGGCTCTGGCGGCGTGACGGCAAGCCGGACCGGCAGTACCCCCAAGGGGAGGGGGACGACTATATCCTCTATGTGGAGCTGCATGGGTATCTTGCCACACTCCGCACCACGGATTACTACTTGATTGACCGCTGCGGCTATCAGGCCATGGTTGCGGCTATGTACGGGGACGAGGACAAGCGAGAGCAATATTTCGACGGCCTGCGCCGGTCCGGGGGCGATGACGCGGTGCTGGAGGCTTTGAGGCAGGAGAAGCAGTTGATACGGGAGCTTGGCCGCGATCCAGCCCATCAGGCCGACTACATCAAGGCCATTCTGGACGGCCATGTATCGACTTATCTGGAGTCCAGGGAGAGCGGCGGCGAGACCTTCCCGGATTTTATCGGTGCTCTCATATTGGGAGAACTTCCGACATGCCGCGAACTGTCTGCTATATATAAAGATAAGTGCCGCGAAAAAAGCCGGGAACAGAAAGCTAAAGCTGACGCGGAGGACCGGACGTATTGTCGGGAGCGCAACCGGCAGGCCCAGCAGCAGGTACAGGACGCCATTCGCACCATCCGGGAGGGCGGCGTGCTCCAAAATGACACCGTGGAGTTTTATCGGAGCCGGTATGATTCCAGCGCGTGCTCCATCTTTCTGTACTTGATGAGGCGGTATCAGGTGGACGTGCCACTCCGCACCCAGGGGTGGATCAACAACAAGCTGGCCGCTGCCACGATTGCGGACGGCCGGTGCTCCCATCTGCAATTCTGGGGGCACGGGCGTAACAGAGCTTCCCGGCGGTTCGTGGACTGTATGAATAAACTGACCCGCGCTGTCCTTGCAGAACAAGAAAATGTGTGCGGTACCTCTGGATCGCCGCCCTCCTGACGTGAGAGCGTGAGAGCGTGTGCGTCAGTCGTGCCGGTCACGTATCATACTTTTTTCATTTTAGCGTTTGTTTTCAGGTTTAAGAATACATGAGAAAGGTACGGAAATGACTGTCACATGCCTGCACTGCAAGGCCAGACGTATGGAAAGGAGGACTTTCAAGTGAAAAACAGATACGCAGAACTTCGCCAGAGACAGCGGCAGGAGGTCAACGCGCTCCCGATTGGCTTCGCGTTCAGCGACCGGCAGTTTGAGGAGATGATGCGGGGCTGGGGCCTCGACCCGGAAAAAGACCTCGACAAGATCTACAAAGCCGGGAATACAGGCGGCTTTTTCAAGAAATCGGACGCACAGCTCATCCGTGACACATTCAGCAGGCACGAAAAGGAACTGCGGGACGCCATCGCGGAGGATGAAACCGGGGAGGGGTTCATCTACGAGATGTTCCTTGACGAGCTGGACAACCATGAGTACGGCTACACGAGAGACACCGAGGACACACTGTACGCGCTGGGCTATACGGCGGACGAGGTGCTGGGAAACCCACGCCTCAAGAGAGGCATTGAGAAAGCCGTCACGGAGATTTGCGGGAGGGATTGAGAGATAATATGCGGTTTACGTCCTATAATAAAATTTAGAATTATAAGCAAAAAAGATGGGAGGCCACACCACAAAGGCTGGTCTCCCGTTTTCACTAGTCAGGGGTTTCCGCTTTTTCTCTATTTATATATCTAACTACTGCTTCAGATGGCTGAAGAGCCCAAAGTCGCCATAGATTGCACAGCTTCCTCGCTGAACTCCACTTCCGGATAGGTGCAGAAATCGGAATAGGCACTGCGCCCGGTCAGTCTGCAAATGCCCTGGTCGATTGCCCATCGGAGCGCCGCCGGATGGTTCCGGGTATCGAAGTACGCACAGTTGGGATTCGTGACCGCTGACTTGGGCAGGCAGGCTGTGATCAAGTTCATACATGTCAGTTTTTCCGACGGGTCGCCGATGACAAATACAGCGAGCCGTTTGTCATCGAAATAGGTTGTCTTCCCCAAGGACACATTTTTCCCCGCTTGGATATCGGGAAAATTGGGCCATGTTTTGTCATTCATACTGTTCACCACCAGTCTTGTTATGTTCAACTATATATCTATTTTTGATAACTTTATCATACAATATTTTACTAAATATGTCAACATAATATATATTATTTCTAAAAATATTATTTGATATCTTGAGTTTTTATGGTATAATAGAAGCGAGAAAATAAACTGCATTTATGACAAAAAGTTAAACATTATTACACAAAAGATAAATAGATAAAGAGGTGACAATATGTCCGCCATACTGAATAGTGATGTTTTGACCGTTGCTGGCC
>NZ_NFIL01000089.1:0-2261 GCF_002161755.1 Flavonifractor sp. An4
GGCGTGGAGCTGGACAGCATCAGCGGCCGCATCGCAAGACTGCTCTACCCCAGGGCCCATATCACCGTGGCCGGCTTCGAGACCACGGACCGGCGGGACTTCTACGACCTTGCCGTGGGCAACGTGCCCTTTGGAAATTACCAGGTCAATGACCGGGCCTACAACAAGCTGGGCTTCTCCATCCACAACTACTTCTTTGCCAAGGCCCTGGATCAGGTGCGCCCCGGCGGCATCGTGGCCTTCCTCACCAGCCGCTACACCATGGACGCCAAGGATTCCGCCGTGCGCCAGTATCTGGCCCAGCGGGCGGACCTGCTGGGGGCCATCCGCCTGCCCAACAACGCCTTCAAGGCCAACGCCGGCACGGAGGTAGTGTCGGACATCCTGTTCCTGCAAAAGCGGAGCACCCCGCAGGTCACAGAGCCGGAGTGGGTGCAGACCCAGGAAACGCCGGAGGGCTTCATGGTCAACCGCTACTTCATCCGCCACCCGGAGATGGTACTGGGCCAGTCCGCAGCCGAGAGCACCCAGTATGGGAAGCAGGACTATACCGTGGCGCCCATCCCCGGCGCGGACCTTGCCCAGCTGCTCCACGAGGCGGTGGGCCATGTCCAGGGCCGCTATGCCGGGGCCGAGCCGCCGGAGCTGGAGGATGGGGCAAAGCCCGCCGCCACGCTTCCCGCCGACCCCGATGTGAAGAACTACTCATATGCCCTGGTAGGCGGCCAAGTGTACTACCGGGAAAACAGCGTCATGGTCCGCCCGGAGTTGACCGCTTCGGCGGAGGGACGGGTCAGGGGCATGATCGCCCTGCGGGACTGCGTACACGGCCTTATCGCCTTCCAGATGGACGAGCACAGCACAGACGCCGCCATCCAGGCCAAGCAGCAGGAATTGGGCCGCCTGTACGACGCCTTCTCCGCCCGGTACGGCCTTATCAACGACCGGGCAAACCGGCAGGCCTTCGACAAGGACAGCGCCTACTACCTGCTCTGTTCCCTGGAGATTTTGGACGATGACGGGAATCTGAAGCGCAAGGCGGATATGTTCACCAAGCGCACCATCCAGTCCCACCGGGCCGTGACCCATGTGGACACCGCCGCCGAGGCCCTTGCCGTTTCCATCGGAGAGCGTGCCCGGGTGGACCTGGAATTTATGGCGTCGCTCATGGGCGGCAGAGAGCACATCCCCCAAATCGTGAGCGACCTATCCGGCGTCATCTTCAAAAATCCGGGAACCGGCCCCTTTGACTTTGACGAACAGGGCGAACACTGGGACAAGGGCTGGCAAACGGCGGACGAGTATCTCTCCGGCAACGTGCGCCGGAAACTCCGTGCCGCGCAGGTGATCGCGGAGCAGGACCCCTTCTTTGCCAAGAATGTGGAGGCGCTCCAGGCCGTCCAGCCCCGGGACCTGGACGCTTCGGAAATCGAGGTGCGCCTGGGCGCTACCTGGATTGACCCGTCCTATATCCAGCAGTTCATGTACGAGGTGTTCCAGACCCCGGCACGCCTGCGTCAGTACATCCGTGTGCTGTATTGCCGGCAGACGGCGGAGTGGTCCATCACCGGAAAGGGCACCGTCCCATACAACGATGTGGCCGCCTGGACTACTTACGGCACCGACCAGACCAGCGCCTATAAAATCCTGGAGGACAGCCTGAACCTGCGGGATGTCCGCGTCTATCGGACGGTAAAAGATCCGAATGGGCAGGAGCGGCGTGTGCTGGACAGCAAAGAGACCACCCTGGCCTCACAGAAACAGCAGGCTGTTCGGAACGCCTTCCGGGACTGGCTCTGGAGGGACCCGGAGCGGCGGCAGGCCCTGGTACAGCAGTACAATGAGCAGATGAACTGCATCCGGCCCCGGGAATATGATGGGAGCCACATCACCTTCAGCGGCATCAACCCGGCCATTCAGCTCCGGCCCCATCAGCTCAACGCCATCGCCCGGGTGCTGTACGGCGGCAACACACTCCTGGCCCATGAGGTGGGTGCGGGCAAGACCTTCGAGATGGTCGCTGCCGCCATGGAATCCAAGCGCCTGGGCCTGTGCCAGAAGTCCATCTTCGTGGTGCCCAACCACCTGACCGAGCAGACCGCCTCGGAGTTCCTGCGGCTCTATCCCTCCGCCAACATCCTGGTGACAACCAAAAAGGACTTCGAGAAGCGCAGCCGCAAGAAGTTCTGCGCCCGCATCGCCACCGGGGACTATGACGCCGTCATCATCGGCCAAAGCCAATTCGAGAAGATACCCATGAG
>NZ_NFIL01000009.1:0-83931 GCF_002161755.1 Flavonifractor sp. An4
GTGTCCGCCAAGGGCGACCTGACCACCTTCACCGATGGCGCCAAGACCTCCTCCTGGGCTACTGAGGCCATGGAGTGGGCGGTAGGCTCCAAGCTGCTGTCCGGCAAGGGCGGCAACGTTCTGGATCCCACCGGCACCGCCACCCGCGCTGAGATTGCAACCATCCTCATGCGATTTGCGGAAAACGAGAAATAAGCATCTGCCAATAGGCGTTTCTCCTCCGAAAGCGGGGCGGAAGTTTTTGACTTCCGCCCCGCTTTTATTTGAACTCCGCAATGGGATTTCGCAGAGTTTTCTTGCTGTGCGAAGAAAGGGGATAGTTGTAGAAAAGACAAAGGTGTAGTATAATAATTGACAATCTGTAAAATATCGGAAGGCCTTGTGGCGAGAATCATTTGCTGCATATTGGGTCGGGAGCAGCAACCAAATAGGAAGGAGAAGTGAGCACTCATGGAAATTGATGTATTTGTCAGCCATCATACCGCGTCCTCCTTGCATATTGTGGAAGGTATTGTTAATAAATTGGAGGCCGACGGCGTTCGCTGCTGGTATGCGCCCAGAAATACAGAGGGCGCGTATGCCTCCAGCATTGTAAAGGCGATCAACCAATGCGCAATTTTTCTCCTGATCCTGAATCGTCAGGCATCGGAGTCTGTTCATGTGCTGAACGAAATCGACATGGTGAGCCGCAGACTTACCCGGAATGAAGAAGTAAAGATTATCCCATTCCATGTAGCCGATGATGAGATCGGTGAGGAGGCCCAGTATTATCTGGGCCGATTGCACTGGATCGATGCTATGACGCCGCCCATGTATAAGCGCATCGATGAGCTGGTGGAGCGCCTGGAGATGCTGCTGGGCAAGAAAAAGGGAGAGCGTACACAGCAGACGCAAAGCCCCATCCGTCAATATCGACTGCTGGCCCGTATGCCCCAGGCCAGAGATGTATTTGAGGGCAGAGAGACACTTTTGGAGCAGATTCACGCCCACTTTGCTCAGGGGAAACGTTGCATCTTTCTGGAGGGGATCGGCGGCATCGGGAAGAGTGAACTGGCAAAGCAGTATGCGTTGAGATTCCAAAAGGAATACGAGCAGACGCTGTTTGTCAGCTATCAGGGCAGCCTCCAGCGCCTGGCTTGCGACGAAGAGGCGGTCTCCATTGAGAATCTGGAGCCGCAAAAGCCCACAGAAGATGAGCGGGCCTTTTTCCTGCGGAAACTGCGGGTGATGCAGAGCATTACCAGCGAGAAAACCCTGCTGATCGTAGATAATTTTGATGTGGATGGGGACCAGGACCTGGACAAATTCCTGGAGGGCAGCTATCATGTGATCTTTACCACTCGCAATGCCCATCCGGGATATCCGGCGCTCCGGGTGGAGGCCATGCAGGATTTTGATGTGCTGCTGGACATTTTCCAGAAAAACTATGGTGAGTGTGTGGAAGAGGGCGACAAGGAGAGCCTGAAGAAGATTTTTGACAGGATTGCCTGCCACACTTATACGGTGGAACTGATTGCCAAGCAGATGAGCGCCAGCTTTCTCAGTGCGGACGAGATGTTGGCACTGTTGGAGCAGGGAGATATGCAAAGCGGACTGGCGGAGACCGTATCCGGCCGGCAGTCTGTAAATACCGCTTTTGGGCATATCTGCTCGGTGTTCAATACCAGTAACCTGAGTGACGAGGAGAAGCAGATCCTGCGCTGCCTGTCTCTGATGGGGCACAGCGGTGTGCCTGCGGTCCGTTTTCGGGAGTGGATGGATCTGCCTTCCTTTGAGCCCATCAATCAGCTGATCCGCAAAAGCTGGGTGCTGAAAGGGGCAGAAAGACGGATCTCTCTGCATCCTCTGGTAATCGAGGTGGTCCATGCGGTTTTGAGGCCTGATGTGGATCAGTGCGGCAAATTCCTGGACAATATGTCCCGGTTCCTGTTCACCGCCTGGCTGCGGCCCTATCAGGAAAATCTGGCGGTTACCGACAGTGTGCTGGCTCTGGCGGATTATTTCCCGGAGCCGGATATCCGGGCAATCGATGCCTTTGAGCCGATCTCCGGCTTTCTATGGCAGGTCGGGCGTTTTGATGCATCCATTGAAAATGCCCATCGTTTTTATAATGCCTGCCGCAAACAGCTGGGAGAGGACAACCCCATGACCGGCTACGCGGCGAAAAATCTGGGAGGATGTTACTTCAACAGCCGCCGCAACAAGGAATCCATCCCCTGGTACCGACTGGGACTGGAGCTGATGCTCCGCAGCGGTATGCCGGAAAATGAGGATCTGGCCATGGCCTATGAAAAGGTGGCCCGTTGCTATACCTGGGAGTACGACCAGGACTTTGACAAGGCGCAGACCTATTTTCAACAGGCTCTTGCCATTCGCCAGCGCAACATTGCAGCCCTGGAGCGGGGAGAAAAGCGGGATATGCTCATGAAAAATGAGCAGTATGACCTGGCACTGGCTCAGGAGCGGGTGGGCGAAACCTATATGGAAATGGGTCGGATGTACCAGAGACAGGGAAACTATCAGAAGGCGCTGGAATGTACCCTGCTGCATGAGCAGACACTATCAGAGCGAAACCCGTCAGGACTTGCTTATTCGCTGTACGATCAGGGCGTATCCCATTATCACCTGGGTCTGGAAGCGGAGGCGGATGGGCGCGGAGAGGATGCGCGGGCTCAGTGGGCACAGGCGGAAGATAAACTTGTCCGGGCCCTGGAAATCAACCAGCATATGCGGGGCGCCCTTGCGGCGGATACCATTGAGAATCAGGAGATGCTTGGTGACCTGTATGCCGCGCAGGGGCGCTATGGCGAGGCCTCCAACGCTTATATGGCGGTTATTTCCATGGTAGAAAAACTGTTTGGAAAGGATTCAGACAGGATTGAGTCGGTAAAGCAGAAAATGGATTTTTTCGGGGCGGATACTTAAACTGCAAAAAGCCACCTGCGCACCAAAGGGCGCAGGTGGCTTTTATTATCATGCGGTTGAACGGAATGGTGTGGGATCAGCCAGGTGGGGCATAGTTGGCCAGCCAGTTGAGAAAGGAGGATAGGGCGGGGGTGACCAGCTGGCGGTCCCAGGCGGCCACCAGATCAAACAGATGGCTGGAGGGCTGCTCTTCCTGTTCCAGTGGGATAAAGACCACGCCGGGATGCTGCCGGAACTGAAAATCGCTCATCAAACCGTAGCCGTTGGGGTCGATCTGGAGTTGAAGCAGCACGGACTCGTGGCTGGTCAGCCTGCGGGTCTCTGACGGGCGGAAGTGGTGCTCCAGAAAGTAGTTCAGAATGCTGGCATAACCGTTGGGGCTGACGTCGGGCCGCATGGTGTAGTAGGTGGCCCCCGCCAGATCGGCCAGCCGGAGGGTGGTCCGGCCAGCCAGGGGACTTTGCTTTCCCACCAGCACGAACAGGGCACCGTCCTCCAGCTTTTGAGAGGCCAGACGGGGCTGATCCAGCAGTTCAAAGCTGACGGTGAAGGCGCCGTCCAGCTTTCCGTGGACGAGGGTGGGGACCAGCATACCGAATTCAAACCAGTCCAGAGTGACGGAAATCTGGGGAAAGTCCTGGCAAAACCGACGGAGTAGGTCCGTGATCTCGGTGGACAGGGCGCTGAATGCACCAAAGTGCAGCTTGTCTGGCAGAGGCACGGCGTCCTGCCGGAGGGCGGCAGCGGCATTTTCCATCCGCTCCAGCAGATCAGTGGCCTCCCGGTAGAAGCGGGTCCCGGCGTCTGTCAGCCGGACCATACGGGTGTCCCGCACAAACAGATGGACCTGTAGCTCTTTTTCCAGCTGGTGGATGTGCTTGCTGACGGCGCTTTGGGCCAGATAAAGCTCCTTTGCCGCGGCGGTGAAGGAGCAGTGGTCGGCTACCGCCAGAAAGGTTTTTAATAATTTATCATCCATAGAGCGCTCTCTCCTGTATGCCTCTATCTCAATTTGGAATGGGCTTATCTGCAATCATGATTTCCCTTTGGGCGGGAACTGTGCTTTAATGCAGGTACCATAGACAAAATTAGGGAGGAATCACGGTGCTGAACAATTTACTGACGGTAACCGGGCAGGTGGCCACGCTGTTTTTGATGATGGCAGTGGGATTTGGCCTGGGAAAAATGAAAAAGCTCTCCTCCGCAGGACTGAGCCAGATGTCGTTTTTGCTGCTGTACATCGTATGTCCCTGCGTCATGATCGAGTGTTTCCAGGTGGAGCGGACGCCGGAGCTGGTGCAGCAGCTGTGCGTGGGCGCGGTGATCGCTGTGGCCTGCTATCTGGTCTACCTGGCGGTATCCATGCTTTTCTTCCGGAAATGTCCGGCGGATACCAGGGACAGCCTGCGCTTTGCCATGGTGTACGGCAATGTAGGCTTTATGGGAGTCCCTCTGGTGGAATCCATCCTGGGCAGCGAGGCACTGGTGTATGGAGCGCTCTCCCTTGCGGCCTTCAACCTGACCACCTGGACGCTGGGTGTGGTCATCATGGGAGGCAAACAGGCCTTTTCTATCAAAAAGGCCATCATTAACCCGGGTGTGATCGGCCTGGCGGTGAGCCTGGTAATCTTTTTCGGCGGATTTCGTTTCCCCGACGCAGTGTCCTCTACCATCTCGTTCCTGGGCGACCTGAACACGCCGCTGGCCATGATCGTCATTGGCGCGCAGCTGGCCGCAGCTGACCTGGGGGGCGCCTTCCGGCAGCCGGTGCTCTATCTGGCGTCCTTCCTTAAGTATGTCTCCTCTCTGAATGTGGTAAGGTGGATTCAGGAGAGAGATGATGCAAGCCGGATGCCAACAATCTCGGAGCGTTTTTTCATAAAACTGCCCGGTTGAGTTGTTGCACGATGCAGATATGCAACAGAGAAGAGAAAACAACGGGCGGGTTGTTTCTGAAATGCAATAGTGAAGGTGGATGAAGCTGCAAACCGGCCCGGAAAGACGAAAATAAATTGGCATGAGTCTTGCTTCTTATCTTTGGCGTTATGAGATCCGTCCCAGTGGGCGGACATCAGGTTTTTAAGGAGGAATGGAAATGAGCCAGGATAAGACCATTATTACTGTGGCCACCACCGGCGCGTGGCCCAAGAAGGAAAACAACCCCAACGTGCCCATGACCCCCGCGGAGATTGCCGAGGATATCTACGCCTGCTGGAAGGCGGGAGCCGCCATCGCCCATATGCATATGCGGGACGACGAAGGCAACGGCGCCATGGACAAGAACAAATTCCGCCAGACGGTGGAGCTGCTGCGGGGCAACCATCCCGACTGCGACATTATTCTGAATATGACCACCTCCGGCGCTGCCTCCTTCCCCAACGAGGAGTGCCGCTACGAGCACATTGTGGAGCTGCGCCCCGAGATGGCCTCCTACGACTGCGGTTCCATGAACTGGATGCACACCGGCCTGTTCCTCAATCCCCCCGCCTTCCTGGAGAAGCTGGGCAAGATCATGGAGGACAACCACATCAAGCCGGAGATCGAGGCCTTTGACCCCGGCATGATCGCCAACGCCCAGTATTACCTCAAAAAGGGCGTGCTCAAGGCTCCGCTGCATTTCCAGTTCTGCATGGGCTGCGCCAACGGCATCCCCGGCACCATGAAGAACCTGATTTTTATGAAGGAGACCATGGAGTCCCTGTGCCCCGGCTCCACCTGGAGCTGCTTCGGCGTGGGCCATTCTGCCCTCACCATGTTGTACGGCGCTGTAGCCCTGGGCGGCCACATCCGCGTGGGCATGGAGGACAACGTGATGTACAGCAAGGGCGTGCTGGCTGAGAGCAACGTCCAGTTCGTGGACCGGGCCCGCCGGGTCATCGAGGAGTTCGGCAAAAAGGTTGCCACTCCCGACGAGGCCCGGGAGATCCTCAGCCTGAAGTAAGAGAAAGGAAGGGAACAACATGGCACTGATGACAGGGGAACAGTACATTGAGAGCATCCGCAAGATGCATATGCAGGTCTATATGTTTGGCAAGAAGGTGGAGAATCCGGTGGACGATCCCATCCTTCGCCCCTCGCTGAACAGCGTGCGCATGACCTATGATCTGGCCCAGAAGCCGGAATACCAGGACCTGATGACCGCTACCTCCAACCTGACCGGCCAGCAGGTCAACCGCTTCACCCACATCCACCAGTCCGCCCAGGACCTGGTGAAGAAGGTGAAGATGCAGCGGCTGATGGGCCAGCAGACCGCCGCCTGCTTCCAGCGGTGCGTGGGTATGGACGCCTTCAATGCTGTTTACTCCACCACCTACGAGATCGACCAGAAGTATGGTACCAGCTATCATGAGAATTTCAAGAAGTTTGCCGCCTATGTTCAGGAGCACGACCTGACGGTGGACGGAGCCATGACCGACCCCAAGGGAGACCGGTCCAAGGCTCCTCATGAGCAGGAGGACCCAGATCTGTTCCTGCGTGTGGTGGAACGCCGCCCCGACGGCATTGTGGTCCGGGGCGCCAAGGCCCACCAGACCGGCGCGCTGAATAGCCATGAGATCATCATCATGCCTACCATCTCCATGGGACCGGAGGACAAGGACTACGCCGTGTCCTTTGCCGTGCCCATGGACGCCGAGGGTATCTTCATGATCATCGGCCGCCAGAGCTGCGACACCCGGAAGCTGGAGGGCAGCGAGCTGGACGTAGGCAACGCCGAGTTCGGCGGCGTGGAGGCCCTGGTGGTCTTTGAAGACGTGTTTGTGCCTAACGACCGCATCTTTATGTGCGGTGAGACGGAATTTGCCGGTATGCTGGTGGAGCGGTTTGCCGGCTACCACCGCCAGAGCTATGGCGGGTGCAAGGTTGGCGTGGGCGACGTACTGATCGGTGCCGCCGCCGTGGCCGCCGACTACAACGGCTGCGCCAAGGCTTCCCACATCAAGGATAAGCTCATTGAGATGACCCACCTGAACGAGACCCTGTACTGCTGCGGCATCGCCTGCTCCGCCGAGGGCCACGCCACCGCCAGCGGCAACTACATCATCGACCTGCTGCTGGCCAACGTGTGCAAGCAGAACGTGACCCGCTTCCCCTATGAGATTGCCCGACTGGCCGAGGACATCGCCGGCGGCGTGGTGGTCACCGCCCCCGCCGAGGCCGATCTGAAGGACCCCAAGCTGGGGCCCTATGTGGAAAAGTACTTCAAGGCGGCCCCAGGCGTGTCGGTGGAGAACCGCTTCCGCATCCTGCGCCTCATTGAGAACCTGACCCTGGGCACCGCCGCCGTGGGTTACCGCACCGAGTCCCTCCATGGCGCCGGTTCTCCTCAGGCCCAGCGCATTATGATCGCCCGCCAGGGCAACCTGCCTATGAAGAAAGAGTTGGCCAAGAAGATCGCCCACGTCAAGGAGTGAGGAAACGTGTCTGAGTACAGTGAGATCCTGGACCGGATCGAAGAGGTTTTGGAGGATAAGGTGCGCCCCAACCTGGCCCTTCACGGCGGCAACATCCGCAGCCTGGACTGCAAAGACGGAGTTTACCGCTTCCAGCTCACCGGCCAGTGCGCCGGCTGCCCCTCCGCCATGCTGACCACGGAAAACCTGATCCGCTCCGCTCTGCTGGAATCTGTCCCTGCGCTGAAGGACGTGGTACTGGTGGGGGGTGTGAGCCAGGAGCTGCTGGACCAGGCCAAAGCCATTCTGCGGGGAGAGCGTCCGTGCGGATCGGAGTGAAATACTGCGGCGGTTGCAATCCCCGGTATGACCGGGTGGCCTTGGTGGAGCGCATCCAGAGGGAGCGGCCGGAGGATACTTTTGAGTGGGCGATCCCCGGAGTCTGCTACGACCAGCTGCTGGTGGTGTGCGGCTGCTCCGTCCAGTGCGCGGATCTGACAGGGCTGACAGGACGGAAGGTCCGCCGCCTGTGGCAGGACCATCCCTGAAACCCCAATCAAACGTAAGAAAGCCTGTAACCATTGCGGTTACAGGCTTTCTTCTTGTAGGCTGGATACTATTTTCTGCGTGGGCGAAGGCCGATAACGAAGAGAACTGCCGCAGCGCACAGCAGGGCCAGCAAAGCGGGCCAGGTGCCCCGGGAGGCCTCCAGCGCCAGGCCCGGCGGGGTCAGCAGGGAGACGGTCCGCAGGGCGAGGGAGAGTTGGGACAGGTCCATAAAGCACCCGCCCAGCAGGCAGAGGATGAGGGCCAAAAAGGGGGCCAGTCCATCTACCCGCCCGTCGGTGCTGGTGAACCGGATGAGCATCAGGGCCAGGGCGGAGACGCACAGGGTGTAGGCCAGGGTGGCGGCAGCGGTCCACAGATCGGTACAGCCGCCGAAGAGCAGAATGCACAGGGAAACCAGAAGCCCCAGCCCTACCAGGGCCAGACAATCGCTGCCGTAGGACAGCACCCGGCCAAAGGGGAGGGACAACATCCGCCGCTCCACCAGGCGGCCGTCCCGGCCTCCGGTCCAGGCCGCCGAGGTCAGCAAAGTAAACAGGACCATCAGTGCCGTAAAGCTGATCTGGCTGGGGACGAAGGGCAGGGGAGCGGAGGCGCCGTTTTGCATCTGCATCTGGTAGAGAGGCGGCATGGAGGCCTCGGCTTCATCCATCAGTGTCTGGAGCTGAGCGGATTCCTGGGCGGAAAGGGTCCGCCCCAGATGGGCTTCCGCGTTGCCGCTGGCCTGGACCCGGCTGCGCTGGAGGGAGACTTGCCCGGCGATGATCTCCCGGGCGCCCTGGAGGGAGACGGACGCCGAAGCGCCCTCATAGCGGAGGGGGATTTGCTCCTCAGTGCTCAACGACTGGCTATAGCCCTCTCCAATGGTGAGCAGACCTTCCACCTCTCCCAGCAGGAGCAGGTGAATCCCCTCCTCTTTGCCGCAGCTGCGTACCGAGAGCTCGGTATGCTGGCCCAGACGCTGGACCAGCTCCTGGGACAGAGCGCTTTGATCCTGGTCATAGACCGCCAGGCAGAGCTGCTGCCTGCCACCAGACTGAACGGAGGAGGCGGCCATCCCGCACAGCAGGGCCACTGCCAGCAGAGCAACCAGTCCCCGCAGACCGCCGGACATGGCGGTGAGCTTGATGCCGGACAGGCTGGCCAGCCGGGCCGGGAAGGGAAGCAGGGCGGGGACAGCTGTGGGTTTGGCAGGGCTGCCGTGGGTGGTGCGGGCGGATTTGCTCCTCTTGTTCCGGTGCAGCATAAACAGGGCGAACAGAAGGCCGGCGACTCCCATGGCCAGAATGGGCCAGAGCAGACCCAACAGCTTCACCGGCGGCAGGCCGTAGGCGGCAGCCTCCAGTCCCAGCCCGGCATAGTAGGGCAGGGTGAATTGACCCAGTACAGGCAGGGGCATGGGGAGAAGCTGACGGGACCAGAGGGTGCCCCCCAGTACCAGGGAGAGAAAGAGCAGCAGATTGCCCCACCGCTGGACCGAGGCGGGATTGCCCAGCCATGCGGCCAGCCCCAGCAGGATCCCGAAGGCGGAAGCCAGCAGGAGGAGGGCAAGGACCAGAAACAGAATGGGGCGTTCCGGCTGAAAGACTGCCAGCATCAGGACCTGGGTGGGCAGGGTCAGCAGATAGGCCACCAGGAACTTGGACAGTACAAAGGCTCCCGTGGAACCGCCCAAAGCCCTGTAGCGAGGGAGAATACCCAATCCCAGCTCCTCGGGTAGGGTTTTAACAGCGGCAATGGAGAAGAAGAGGGCCAGCACAGACAGCACACAGGCTGTTAGCCGCCGCTCCAGCGTGCCCTGAAGGTCGGCCTGGACTGCCTCATTTTCAAAGACGTTCTGACGACCCAGGGCGTCATGAAGCAGATTGACAGAGGATTCCTGGTAGAGGGCCCACTGCTGCTCATTGTCCAGGTCGCCGTAGCACAGCTGATATACGGCTGTGTAGGCCACTTGATTGCCCCGGATGATATCCATCACAGATCCAAAGATGGAGTAGATCAGGGTGGACTCCAGCGGCATATCTCCGTTGAGGACGATGGAGACTGGGCAGTCGGTCATGGTGTACAGATCGTAGAAAAAGTCCTTGGGGATGGTAATCACTGCCGCTGCGCCCTGATTCAGAGCCTGGGCGTCGCTGGTTTCCTCCTCCAGAACGGCCACATCGGAGAACAGCTCGATGCGCTTCATCTGGGCGATGAGGGAACGGGACATGATGGTATCGTCCTCATCCCGTACCGCGATGGGAAAAGGCTGCACATAACTCTGAGTGGTGAGATCGCCCAGCCCGATCCGGAAGGCCGCCAGCAGCAGAAAGGGCAGCAGCAGAGCGGCTACACCGGCGCCGCTGAAAAACAGCTTCAGGTCTTTACATAGGGCGGCTTTCAGTCCGGACATGGGCTTCCCTCCTCCGGAACAGGGCGGCCGGCTTCCAGGGTGAGGATCCGGCTGCACACCCGCTCCAGTTCGCCGGGCTGGTGGGAGATGATGGCGATGGCACAGCCCATGTCCCGCAGGTGCTCCACCATGGACAGAATGAGCTCCACCGAGCGGGCGTCTGCGCCCACGGTAGGTTCATCCAGCAGCAGCACTTTGGGGGTGATCATTAGAGCGCTGGCCAGATGGAGGCGGCGCTGCATCCCGCCGGAGTAGGCGGAGACCGGCTGCTTTCCCTTGTCGGTCAGGTCCAACTGCTCCAACAGCCAGCGGCTGCGGATGGCAATGGCCTGCCAGGGCAGGCCGCAGGCCCGCCCCCAGAACCGCAGGTTATCCAGCCCGGTAAGGGTGTGGTAAAGGGAGAGCTCCTGGGGTACATAGGCCACCTTGCCCACGGCCTCCGGAGCCAGATGGTATTCTCCGGCATCGGGCCGCAGTACCCCGGCCAGGATGGACAGCAGGGTGCTCTTGCCCGCGCCGTTGGAGCCACGGACGCCCAATACCTCCCCTTGGGACAGGGTTAGGGAAATGGGACCCAGCACAGGGGCGGCATGGCGGGAGTAGCGCTTTTCCACCTGCCGCAGGGTACATAAAACTGCGTTACCATCCATAGGAAGTATCCAGCAGCGGCTCCAGATTGCGGATCAGATCCTGCTCCACAGCCATACCCAGTTCCTGGAACAGCTCATAGTAGTCCTCATAGGTGAAGTTGCTGATGTCGTAGGGGGGCACATCGGGGGCTTTGACGGAAGAACCATCGGTGGTATTGATGTTGATCTCCAGAGAGCTGAACGCACCGTCAAACACATAGGAATCGCCCTGGATTTGGAGGGTGTGGTCCACGCTGTTGTCCTGTCCCTGGGTTACGTCCAGCGTCAGGTTCACAGGCAGCATATCCGAGTATACTTGATAGGAGCCCTGGGGGATGCCCAGAGGAGATTTTTTCTCCGAATCCATATCGTACCGCATTTCCAGAGAGCCGCCGTAAGGCTGGGTAAGGCTGATGATGCCATCGGAAACGCTGCCGTTTTTGGTGTAGGAGTGAGTCAGCAGGAACTGGGGCTCACCATAGACCTCTACATAGAAGGCCTCCTGTCGCCGGTCAGACTCCGCGCCCTGGGACTCATAGACCAGAGTGGTATCGGAATAGTCGGTATACAGACGGATCATACGGACCTGGTTGCCCTCCACATAGAGCTCCCAGGTAAAGCCGGACTCCTCCACCTCACGGCCTGCATCGGCGGCGCTGTATTCCAGCTCATCCGCCAGAGAGAGCAGGGCATTGTCCAGCTCCTCCTCCAGATCATAGCCGCTGAAAACATCGTAACCGAAGGCGGCGGTCAGCATATCAGGGTTGATGAGCTTCAGGATCAGCTGCCGCAGGGTTTCGTCCTCCCGGAGGGTCTGGGCCAGCTTGAGCAGCATGGCCTCCACATCCTCTGCCCGGGGCTGGAAGGTGTAGCGGGTACCCGTCATGGAGCCGCCCAGCTGAGGCAGGGTAAAGGATACGCCATCCTCCACAGTCACATTTTCTTCGTTTACTACGGTATAGACAACATCCAGATAGGACTCCAGCAGAGAACGCCACTCCTTGCCCGAAATCTCAGGCAGAGCCAGCGCACTCAGGTCTACGTCCTGACCGGTGAGGGCCTCCACAGTTTGGGAGAGATCCATGGTGTAATAGGTATCCTGGATCTCGGGCAGATAAAAGCCCAGAGTTCCTTTGTCATAAGACAGCAGGCCTGTGAGGATGGGGCTGCCCATCAGGGTGAACTCTCCGTTGGCCAGTAAGGTGTCCCGGTCCAGATCCACCTTCAGGCTGACGGAGGAGTCCTCCAGGTACTGGTTGATCTCTGCGCTGTCCGTGATGGCGGTGATCGTCAGATCGGAAGAGAACGCGCCGCTGCCGATGGTGTCCACGCCTTCCTCCAGCATACCAAGCGCGCGATCAGCAAACAGGTCCTGCTGATAAGAGACGAATTGCTTGGACGGAGCGGAAAAGAGCCGGGGGATCACCAGAATACCCGCAGCCACCACGACTACAGCGGCAATGGCACCGGCGATTATTTTCCCTTTGGGACGGCGGGCGGCGGGGGCAGCTTTAGCCTCAGGCTGGGGTTCCTGAGATACAGCAGATGCCTGCTCTACGGGAGTGCCGCAGTTGACGCAAAATTTTGTATCCGGGGTGAGCCGCTCGCCACAGTTTCTGCAAAAGGCAGGGGTGTTGGCGGGGGCGGGGTCCTGAGGAACCGGAGTGCCGCAGTTTTGGCAGAAGGCGGCCCCGTTGTGCAGCGGATGGCCGCAGTTGAGACAGTTTTTCATGGTTCTTCCTCCCTCGAAAAGATGGCAGCAGGTTTGCTGCGCAATGGATATTTCCTCTTGTATCCACACATCACGATTGTACGGTCAGCAGAAACAGAAGTCAACAGGAAGTTACAAATTGTTCCATAAAAGGTAGGTGGTGATTTGATTATGATTCTGACAGTGTATCTGCCTGGGCTTCCAGTTCATCGATGCGGGCGGCCAAACGGTCCGCTTGGTCTCTCAGACGAAGAATCAGTGTCTCCTGGGAACTGTTACCGGCGGGCTCCTCCGTCAGCCGGGCCAGATCATCCTCCAGATTGTCCAGCTGTACCTGCAGTGTGCTGATTTGCCGCTCCAGGACCCGCAGCGTCTCGCTGTTGTCCGGCTCATCTTCCAGAATGGAAAAGCCGGTGGAGGCCTCCAGCAGTTCGGTTTCATCCGCGTCATCCAGTTCAAAGTCGTGGTTCCAAGGTCCATTCATATTGGTTACGTCCTTCCGGTTAGAATTGATTTGATAAAATCGACGGTATTCTTGGTTTAGTTCTATTGTAGCAGAGAGCCGTGATCATGAACAGACAGACAAAAATAAAAAATTTTTTTGCCTGTTATAAAACCAGAGGTCATGCCGGTGTCTCTTACTATTGACATCGCGAGATGGACCGAACGACAGGAGGAAAGAAAATGAAAAAGAGAGTGGTTATGATTCTAATGGTGCTGAGCATTGCCTGTACGGCTACAGCCTGCTCTTCTGGTGGTAATCGAGTCATGGAATGGTGTGAGGAGGCCTTTTATCAGACGGATGACCAAGGGTATCAGATACTTGAAGAGATTATGACGGAAGAGGAGTCTCTGGACGGCCTGCTGGAGACGGGCCCTGTGGACGTAGATCAGCTGCCTTCCATCCTGGAGCCCATCCCTGGGTATTACCCCTATATAATCCGTTTCTATAATCAAGAAGGAGAACTGGCGCGGGATTTGGTACCTGGCTTTTTGGTGGACGGCAGTCGCTATACCATTCAGAACGCGATAAAAGAGGATATCATTACAGGCGTAGCAGCTTATACGGAGGATGGGTATCCCTGCAAGGTTAGTGAACTGGCAGAAGTGGTAGATTGGGAAACCGGAGCCCACCAGGTGACTTGGAGTGTTGTATATGTATTTTATGTGAAGGAAGGTCTGGATGTTGAGATTGTGCCCTACGCGAGTGAGGATCTGCTTATGGCAGGCAGCCTGACCAGCTTTACTATGTATTGGGGAAGAGCAATGCAGGAGAAATTTGGATACGGATGGACTTATCAGGTCTGTGCTCTGGAGCCTGAGGTGGGAAGCAGTTTGGATGGTACGGTAGGCGTGATCGAGGATCATATGGACTGGATACAGGGGCCAAGTTCTATCGATGGAGTTATCCACTACTACTGTTATTTGACGAGAGAGAACTTTGAAACCGTAGAAATGGGTGGCTGGTAAACTGTACCACCCCGTAAAAAACGCCTGTGGCCAAGAGGCCACAGGCGTTTTCAGAGCAAATTTTACTTGAGGTCGGGCAGAACGGAGAGGAACCCGTCTACGTCGGCCTCGGTGGTATGGAAGCAGCACACGAAGCGGACCACGGTGTGGTCCTCATCGTAGGGACACCAGTCCTCATACTGACATACCTCATCCAGCACCGGCTTTTTGTCATTGGGAGCAATGACGAACACCTGGTTGGTGGGAGACTCCACCCACAGCTTCCAGCCTTTGGCCTTCAGGCCCTTCTGGAGGCGGGCGGCCATCTCGTTGGCCTGGCGGCCCATCTTGAAATACAGATCATCCTCAAAGAGGGCCAGGAACTGGGCACCCTGAATCCAGCCCTTCTCCATCACGGCCAGCATACGCTTCTTCATCCGGAAGAAGCCCTGGGTCAGCTCGGGCCGGGTGATGACCAGAGCCTCACCAAACATGGTGCCGTTCTTGGTGCCGCCGATGTAGAAAGCGTCGCACAGGTGGGCAAACTCAGGCAGGGTCAGGTCGTTGGCGTCGGAGGATAGGGCGCAGCCCAGACGGGCGCCGTCGATGAAGAGGTACAGGCCATGCTCACGGCAGAAGGTGTACAGGGCGGTGAGTTCCGCCTTGGTATATACCGCGCCGTTCTCGGTGGCGTTGGAGATATACACCAGACCGGGTTCGGTCAGGTGTACGTCCTGATGGAGCTTCAGCAGGGGTATCAGCTGCTCAGGGACGATCTTGCCGTCAGGAGAGGCGGGAACAGTGAGAATCTTGTGGCCGGTAGCCTCAAAAGCGCCCACCTCGTGGCCGTTCAGATGGCCGGAGTCGGGGCAGATGGCCGCCTGCCAGGGCTTGAGCAGGAAGGCGCAGGCCAGTACGTTGGCCTGGGTGCCGCCCACAACAAACTCTACCATGGCGTCGGGGCAGCCGCACACCTCACGGATGCGGTCCTTGGCCTTGGCGGTGTACTTGTCGTCGCCATAGCCGATGTTGCCCTCCAGATTGGCGGCGCACACCGCCTCCAGCACCTTGGGATGGGCGCCAAAGGAATAGTCGTTGCGGAACCAGTATTTCATGTCTATGACCTCCATACAGGCGGCCCGGGGTACATCAGTCCCGCCGGGCCGTCTCAAATTACACTTTAAAATTTAAAGCTGTCTTTCAGGCTCACAGAACGGTTGAACACCAGATGGCCGGGGGCGCTGTCTTTGTTGTCGGCGCAGAAATAGCCCTGGCGCAGGAACTGGAAGGAGGCGGGAGCCTCCACATTGGCAAGACCGGCCTCCACCTTGGCGCCGGTCAGTACCTCCAGGGAGCCGGGATTGAGGCAGTCCAGGAAGTTCTTGTCGCCGGCATCGGGATCGGCATCGGTGAACAGGTTGTCGTACAGCCGCACCTCGGCGTCCACCGCGGTGGCAGCGTCCACCCAGTGGATGGTGGCGCCCTTCACCTTGCGGCCGTCGGCGGGATCGCCGCCCTTGCTGTCGGGATCGTAGGTGGCAAAGATCTCGGTGACATTGCCGTTTTCATCCTTGGCGCAGCCGGTGCACTTGATGAGGTAGGCACCCTTCAGACGGCACTCGGGGCCGTCGGGATAGAGACGCTTGTACTTGGGCACCGGGGTCTCCAGGAAGTCCTCGGCCTCCACATACAGGTTGCGGGAGAAGGTGATCTCACGGCTGCCGGCAGCAGGATCGTTTGGATTGTTCTCCACGGAGAAGGTCTCGCTCTGGCCCTCAGGGTAGTTGGTGATGGTGAGCTTGACGGGGCGCAGTACCGCCATCACACGCTGAGCGGTCAGGTTCAGGTCCTCCCGCAGGCAGTGCTCCAGGAAGGCGTACTCCACAGTGGAAGCGGCCTTGCTCACGCCGTTGCGCTCGGAGAAGTTGCGGATGGCACGAGGGGTGTAGCCACGGCGGCGCAGACCGCACAGGGTGGGCATACGGGGATCGTCCCAGCCGGACACCCGGCCCTCCTCCACCAGCTGGCGCAGCTTGCGCTTGCTCATGACGGTGTAGTTGATGCCCAGTCGGGCAAACTCGATCTGCCGGGGCTTGGCGGGCACATCGCAGTTGGCGATAACCCAGTCGTACAGAGGCCGGTGATCCTCAAACTCCAGGGAGCACAGGGAGTGGGTGATCCCCTCCAGGGCGTCCTCCAGAGGATGGGCAAAGTCGTACATGGGGTAGATGCACCACTTGTCCCCCTGGCGGTGATGGTGCATATGGTTGATGCGGTAGATGACAGGGTCGCGCATATTAAAGTTGCCGCTGGCCAGATCGATCTTAGCGCGCAGGGTCATGCGGCCGTTTTCAAACTCGCCGGCCCGCATCCGGGCAAACAGGTCCAGGGACTCCTCGATGGGACGATCCCGGTAAGGGGAGCGGGCGGGGGTATTCACATCGCCGCGGTACTCCTTGAACTGCTCGGGGGTGAGCTCGCACACATAGGCCAGACCCTTCTTGATGAGCTCCACGGCATACTCATACATCTTGTCAAAGTAGTCAGAGGCGAAGTAGAAGCGGTCGCCCCAGTCGTAGCCCAGCCAGTGGATGTCCTCCTGGATGGCCTCCACATACTCCACGTCCTCCTTGGTGGGGTTGGTGTCATCCATGCGGAGGTTGCAAAGACCACCGTACTTTTCGGCAGTGCCGAAGTCTACAAAAATTGCCTTGGCATGGCCGATGTGCAGGTAGCCGTTGGGCTCCGGGGGGAACCGGGTGTGGACGGTCATGCCTTGGAACTGACCACCCTGGGCGATGTCCTCGTCGATGAAATCATGGATGAAGTTCTGCGTCATGGTGGGGTTCAGCTCTTCTGGCATTTGGTTTCACTCCTTTATCTTAATACGAACCAATATTTTACCCCGGAACTGGAAAAAAAGCAAGAGCTCAACAAAAAAGGAGGCGGATTATTCCGCCTCCTCAAGGGACATCTGTTTTTTACGGCCAGCCAGCAGGAAACCGCTGGTGAGGGCGGTAAAGGGAGCCACCGAGACCAGACCGAAGGAGCCCACGATGGTGTGGACGATCTCGGAGGCCACATATTTATAGTTAAGGATGTTCCAGATGGGGGTGCCCTGGGCCATAAAGACCATCAGCAGGGCGATGTAGCCGCCGGAATAGGCCAGCAGCAGGGTGGTGGTCATGGTACCCATGGCGGCCCGGCCCACATTCATGCCGGAGCGCACCGCCTCCCAGCGTGAGATGTCGGGCCGCTTTTCCACCACCTCATGGACGGCGGAGGTAATATCCACGCTCAGATCCATCACCGCGCCGGAGGAGCCGATAAAGATGGAGGCCATAAAGATCTGGGTCAGGTTCAGATCCTGATATCCGGCATAGAGCAGGCTTTCCGAGTAGGCCATCACTGCGCCGTGGATCTGGAACAGGTCGGTAAACAGAATGCCCAGTACGCAGGTCACCAGCACACCCAGAAAGGCGCCGGATACAGCGGACAGACACCGCCGGTCAAAGCCGTAGACCAGGGCGATGATGAGCAGGGTAAGCACCAGGGTTACCAGCAGGCCCATAAAGATGGGATTCCAGCCGTTGAGGTAGAGAGGGACCAGCACCTTCCACAGCATGAGCACCGTCAGTACAAAGGAAGCGATGGCCCGCACGCCGGTGCGTCCGGCAAAGAGAATGAGGAACACGGCGAAGATGCCGGCCAGGATGGCCTCCTTGCCGATGCGATAGTGGTCGGTCATGGTCACCGAGATGATCTCGTCCCCCTGGTAGCTTACCACAACCATGGCCTTGTCGCCGGGGGCAAAGAGCTTGTCCTGCTCCAGAGAGCCGTTGAGCATATTGACGCCGGTGGCAGTCTGGCCCTTGAAGCGACCGCCCAGCAGCTCCAGGGTGCAGCGCTGCTCACCGGAGCGGACCAGGCCGGTGTCGATGATGGCGGAGTCGTCCACCGCCGTTACCAGGGCGGTACAGCGGTCGGCCTGCTGATATTGCAGGGCTCCCTCAAAGCCGGTGGGGATCAGGATCAGAAAGAGGATCAGGGCCAGACAGATGGCAAGGGGCGCGTAGTAGCGGCGCTTATTGGAATCCAGGAGAAGGGATGTCATGAAACGGATCGGTCCTTTCGTATGGGCAAAAAGGATGCGGCATGAGCCGCACCCTTTTTGCTGTCTGTAAGCGGGGGTGGGAAGGGAAGAGGAAGTTACTGCACGTTCAGCATACCGGCCAGCTTGTTGAAGATCTCGGTGTTGTCGTAGTAGCCGTTGAACTGCTCGGCGTTGACACCGTGGGCCAGCACGGCCACGGGCAGGCCGGTGTGGCTGTAGGAGGTGAAGGACACGCCGGACTTGTTGTTCAGAATGTGGGTGATGGTGACGGTGAGGGGCTCGTAGGTGCCGTACATCACATACTCCTGCTGCTCATCCATGCCGGTGGCAGTCTCGTTGATGCTCTTCTCATAGGCGGTCTTGATCTGGGACAGCTCGTAGGGGGTGAGTACCAGCTTGTCGCCCTCCTCGCCCTGGGTCTTCAGGCCAAACAGGGTCTCGATGTCGGCCAGAACATCCTCAAAGGAGGTCTTGTTCTCCTTGTAGGCGGCAACATAGTCGCTGTCATACTTGGCGAAGGAGATCTTCTGGGACTCCAGCAGGTTCAGGTAGGTGTCGTAGTCGGTGCCGGCAAAGCCGATGGTCAGACCGCCGGTCTCGTGGTCGCCGGTGACCAGGATCAGGGTCTCCTCGGGATGCTCGGAGGCGAAGTCGATGGCTACCTGCACCGCGTCAGCCAGAGCCTTGGTATCGTGGATGGAGGAGGCGGCGTCGTTGGCGTGGCAGGCCCAGTCGATCTTGCCGCCTTCGCACATCATGAAGAAGCCGTCCTCATCCTGCTCCAGCACCTCAATGCCCTTGGAGACGTGGTCGGCCAGGGACCACATATCGTCGGTGCGGTCCAGCTCGTAGGCCATGGCGTCGCCGTCGGCCAGGTGCTCGTCAACAATGATCACAGGACCCTCGGTGACCTGCTCGGCCTCGGCCTGGGTCTTGACCACGTTGTAGCCGGCCTGCTCGGCCAGAGCGTACAGGTCCTCCTGGTCCTCGTCGGCGCCGGTGGGCTTGAGGAGACCGCCGCCGGCAAAATACTCAAAGCCGGAATCCACCAGCTCCAGGCCGATCTCGTAGTAGTCGTTGCGGCTGGCCTGATGGGCATAGAAGGCGGCGGGAGTGGCGTGGTTCAGGTTGACGGAGGAGATGACGCCCACGCTCATGCCCAGCTGGTCGTGGACCTTCTCGGCGATGGTCTCATAGGGGGTGGTGCCGGTCTCATCCATGTTGATGGTGCCGGAATAGGTTTTGTGGCCGGTGGAAATTGAGGTGGCGGTAGAGGCGGAGTCGGGGCAGAAGCTGTTGGAGTCATAGGTAACAGCGGAACCGGCGGCCTCAAAGTTCATGAAGTTCAGATAGGAGGGGCCGTCCAGAACGGCGCCGCCGTTGTCGTCCAGACTGGGCTCGGCCTGCCAGTAGTCGGCGTCATTCAGAGCACCCAGGTAGTCGGCGGTGGACTGGATCTGGGGATAGCTCATGCCGTCGCCGATAAACAGAAACACATACTTTGGGGTTTTGACGGACTGGTTGGACAGGTTCTGTGCCTCCACCGTAGGGGTAGCGCTGGCTTCGGGGGCGGTGGCGGCGGGGGCGCTGCAGGCGGCCAGAGCGGTGCCGAAGGACGCCGCGGCCAGGGTGATCGCCAGGGGACGCTTCCAATTCATATTTGATTCCTCCAAAATCAGGTTCAATCTGAATCTCTCCAGAGACATATGCATCATACCCGAAGGAAAAATTAAGCGCTATCATCCTACGGTAAAGGTGTGCAAAATCAAGGTAAGGCATTGTAAAGAGCCGGAAAAGTAGAGCGGAATACCAGAAAGGAAAAAGCATAGGCTGTAGGCGAGGTGACATTATGGTGGGAATCATGGAATGGAAGGCGGAAAAGGGCCGCAGAGTCCGGGTGGAACGGGATTGGCTGCTGGGACTGCCCTGTCAGCGGGCCACAGTGCCGGTGCGGGAGGGGATGAGGGAGCGGACCAGGCTACGGCGGGTAGCCCGGGGAGCCAGAGAGCTGGTCCGGAGGGGGGTGCGCCGGGTGCTGACCCAGGCGGAATTTCCCTGCTGGGAGGCGCTGGAGGAGGCGGGATTGCGTTCGGTGGAGACAGAGGCCTTTTGTCAGATGCTGGCCCCTGCGCTGGCCTTGGCGGCCCTGCGCTGCCGGGACCGGAAGCCGGAACGGGCGGCGGTGCTGCTGTCCGGGCCGGAGGTGAGTCCCGCCCTGTTCCGGGCGGCAGAGCAGTTATGTTCCCAAGTGCGGGATCTAGTGGTAGACGCCGGGGAGGAGGGGGAGGAACTGGCCGCCTGGCTGAGGGCGGAGTTTGGGGCCGCGGTGCGTCCTCCGGACAGGGTGGAGGCCGATGTGACCCTGTGCTTCGGCCCGTCTGCGGCGGAAGGGGAGACGGTGTTCCGACTGTACGGTCCCATACCCGATCTGGCGGGCTTTCTGCCTGCCATCAGAGGGAAAACGCTGCCTTCCGGATTGGACCGGCTCCCCCTGTTGGCCCTGCTGTGGGAGGAGGGACGGATCGGTCAGGAGCAGCTCAACGTTCTGCCACCTAATACCAAATTATTAACTTGACAGGAGGTGGTAAACTACATATAATATCGTATTAACGTAGCGGAGTGTTTTCGTTCTGAATTTATGGGAGTCCGTATTGGCTCCATCCTGATAGAGTAAAAGCAATCAAGGAAAGGTGTGCGCGATCGACATGGCGAAAGAATTCAAACTCAGCGCTGAGCGCTTGGAGGAATTGAAACAGGAGCTGAATTATCTGAAAACCGTCCGTGAAAAAGAGGTGGCCGATCAGATCAAGGAAGCCCGCTCCTTCGGCGATCTGTCTGAGAACAGCGAGTACGACGAGGCCAAGAACGAGCAGGGCAAGCTCTACTCCCGCATTGCGGAGGTGGAGAACATCCTGGCCAACTATGTGATTATCGAGGAGCATGAGAGCGACCCCAACTCCGTCCGTTTGGGTTCCACCGTCAAGGTGCTGGACCTGGAGTTTGAGGAGGAGGAGACTTACCAGGTGGTGGGTTCCCAGGAGGCCGACCCCATGAACGGCCGCATTTCCGAGGATTCCCCCTTCGGAAAAGCCCTTCTGGGCTGCGCGGTAGGCGCGGAGATCCAGGTGGAGGCTCCCGCCGGTGTATTAAGGTATCGTATCCTAGAGATTCAAAAGTAAGGAGCAAAAGCAATGAGTACTGAAGAGAGAAGCGTCAATCAGCCCGAAGAGCAGAATCTGTCCGAACAGCGACTGATCCGCCGCGCCAAGCTCAAAGAGCTGCAGGAGGCGGGCCAGGACCCCTTCCAGATCACCAAATATGTGGTGAAGCATCGCTCTGCCGATATTAAGGAGAACTTCGAGGCCCTGGAGGGCTCCGAGACCTCCATCGCCGGCCGCATTATGTCCAAGCGCGGCATGGGCAAGGCCATGTTCTGCGATCTCCAGGACGTGAAGGGCCGCATTCAGCTCTACGTCCGCATCGATGAGCTGGGCGAGGAGGCCTTCGCCAAGTTCAAAAAGATCGACATCGGCGACATCGTGGGCGTGGAAGGCGAGGTGTTCAAGACCAAGCGGGGCGAGATCTCCGTCAAGGCCCACAAGGTGACCCTTCTCTCCAAGTCCCTCCAGCCCCTGCCCGAGAAGTTCCACGGCCTCACCGACAAGGAGATGCGCTACCGCCAACGGTACGTGGATCTCATTATGAACGAGGACGTGCGCCGCACCTTCCAGATCCGCACCGCCTTCATCAAGCACGTGCGCAAGTATCTGGACGACCGGGACTACCTGGAGGTGGAGACCCCCGTCCTCAACACCATCTCCGGCGGCGCCACCGCCCGGCCCTTCATCACCCACCACAACACCCTGGACATCGATATGTATATGCGTATCGCCACCGAGCTGAACCTGAAGCGGCTCACCGTGGGCGGCTTTGAGCGGGTGTATGAGATCGGCCGTATCTTCCGCAACGAGGGCATGGATCCCAAGCACAACCCGGAGTTCACTACCATCGAGCTGTACGAGGCCTATGCCGACTTCCACGACATGATGGACATTGCCGAGGGCATTCTGTCCACCGCCGCCCAGGACATCCTGGGCTCCTACCAGGTGAACTGGCTGGGCGTGGACATCGATCTGACTCCCGGCTGGCCCCGTCTGACCATGATCGATGCGGTGAAGCAGTATGTGGGTGTGGACTTCGACGCCATCTCCGACGACGAGGAGGCCTGCAAGGCCGTGGAGGCCGTGGGCATCGATATGGAGGGCTGCGAGCGCACCTGGGGTACCGCCCTGTACGAGGCCTTTGACCAGCGGGTGGAGGAGAAGCTGGTACAGCCCACCTTCATCACCATGTACCCGGTGGAGGTCTCTCCGCTGACCAAGCGGTCCCCCAAGGATCCCCGCCTCACCGAGCGGTTTGAGCTGTTCATCAATCACTGTGAGTTTGCCAACGCTTTCTCCGAGCTCAACGATCCCATCGACCAGCGGGGCCGCTTTGAGCACGAGCTGGCCCTCCGGGACATGGGCAATGACGAGGCCGGCATGATGGACGAGGACTTCATCAACGCCCTGGAGTACGGCCTGCCCCCCACGGGCGGCATGGGCATCGGCATTGACCGCTGCGTCATGATGCTCACCAACTCCGACTCCATCCGCGACGTGATCCTGTTCCCCACGATGAAGCCTTTGGGTGACTAATTCGCTCAAAACACACGATATAGAGTGATTTTGATTAAAACAAACACTATATATTGTGCTTTTGCTGGATCGTGTTTTTATCTTACCACAGCGTTACCACATTTGCCGAAAATACCACAGAGAAATGTGGTAGAACCGAAAAGCAAAATCCGACTGAATTTAGGGAGCTGGCCTTGTGCTGGCTCCCTATTTTTTTGTCAGAGAAAGATTAAAGGGTACAGAAATCCAATTCGGAGATCTGTACCCTATTTTTTTCTCGTGTTGTCGCCCAGGATAGCCCAGGACAGCCGATTGAGGTTGTGGGAGTGTAATCTTACCACCTTTGTTTCGGAACGCTCTGAGAGCCATCTATGGGCTTTTATTTGGGCTTATTAAATCTGGTGCATTTACAATGTCCGTATGGATCACTGTGCCGCAGCCAATAGCTGCTTACTTCCACTGTACGTCCACAGTTTTGGCAGAGGCATTTCCATCTGGTTTCATTTCCGGCGATCCGATCATTCTTCACTGACTCAATTACTTTTAGGTAGCCAAATGTCTGCCCTGTAAGGTCGTGCTTGAGCTGGAATTGGGAGCAGCCGCAGGATTTGGTTTTACCTTTTCTGAGACTGTCTGATAGGACGGATACTGTGCTCCCGCACTCACACTTACAAATCCACCTTGCTTTCCCGTTTTCAGTGGTAGTATCTTTCTGGATTACAGTAAGTTTTCCATATACTTTGCCTGTCAAATCAATGAGGGTAGGAGATTGCTTATGCCTCAAACACCCACATGATTTTGTACCATTTTCTTTGAGCAAATTAGTAGATGACACAATAACGGTCTTCCCACACTCACATTGACAGAGCCACATGGGGCGACCAGGCTTGCGGTCTTCTACTCTTTTCAAAACGGTAAGCAAACCGAATGTTTGACCAGATAAGTCAACGAGTTTACCCACAAAAATCCCTCCCGTCAAGATATTTTGATTTTACCTTCGAGATTTGCAAAGGACTGTTTTTTCACTTCCTTGGTAGCCTCGGCGTAGATATTCATGGTGGTTTCGATATCAGCGTGTCCCATGATTTCCTGGATTGCTTTGATGTTCTTCTCGACTTCGC
Organism: Flavonifractor sp. An4; assembly: GCF_002161755.1. Taxonomy (NCBI): domain Bacteria; kingdom Bacillati; phylum Bacillota; class Clostridia; order Eubacteriales; family Oscillospiraceae; genus Flavonifractor; species Flavonifractor sp. An4. Next base: position 23,979 of record NZ_NFIL01000009.1, read on the forward strand.
AATATCTGGTGCAGAATGTGTGACGGAGATTGTGGGCGGAGAAGTGACGGATCAAAACAGGATCACGGCCATCTCTGTCGGCCTGGATGGTTTCGTCTTCAATGTAGGCAGCACAAATGCGGTCAATGGCTCGGTTGACGCTGTGGGGAGATAGCGGATCTCCATATCGATTTTGAAAGATAAACCCCGTATACCCATCCACAACAGATTCGTTAAAGCCAATGATTTCTTGTTTTGCCCATTCTGTACGCAATGCCTCTTTGACTTCTGCCAGCATTGGGACAATGCGAATGCCGGCTTCTGTTTTCGGCGTTTCAATATGGAAACGAGATTTGGATTCGCCATCATACTTTCTGTACACCATGTTATGGTTGATGCTGATAATCCCATCTTCAAAGTCGCAGTCTTCCCAGCGTAGGCCAATGACTTCTCCAATACGGCAACCAGTCCCAAGTAGGACGGTAAATAGCGGAAGCCAGTGGTTGTAGATTTTGCTCTGCTTGATATAGTCGATGAAAGCTGCCTGCTCTGCTTTGGTAAGAGCGTGTCGCTTTGGCTTCTCCCAATTATTACTCCTTTTGATTTCTGCCATAGCGCCAGTAGCAGGATTGATGCGGATATAACCATCACGCATGGCCATCGTAAAAACGGGGTGAATGATAGTATGAATAATCTCCATGGAGTTTGGCTTAAATCCTCGCTCTCTGATGAGGCGGTTATAATAAGCCTTTACATCTGAATACTTAATGCTTGAGATTTTCTTTTTGCCAATATCGTCCTGGACATACTTCTTATACATATAGAGATAGTTGGCGCGGGTGGATTGTTTCAGCTCTGGTTTATTAGAGATATAGAGGTTGAATAGGTCGTTCAGCGTTGCCTTGTTTTCTACGACTGCTTTGATACCATCTTCAAGATCACGGACGATTTTTCGTTCCTTTTCTCTAAGGCTTAGATCATCCTTACAACCAGGAGGGAGGCGGTCAGTTGGAACGAGCCGCCTGCTGTATACATCATGCCGTTTTCCATCGGCGTCGGTATAGGTAAAACGATAGCTGCCGTCCTTGCGTTGAGTCTCGCCGTCTTTTAAGATCCTGCCTTTGTTGTCAGTTCGTTTCTGGCCGGCCATGGTGTTCTCTCCTTTCGTAAGATTTAAGGAAATAAATTCACTCTACAATTACATGATAAAGCATGGAGCGAAATTCGTCAAGGGATAAAATCGCTTAAAAGTTACTTTTGAAATTTGACATTGATTTTATTCTCGCATTAGTTTACAATTAAGATAATAGGGGAGGGAAGTCCATGATGACAGAGAAGATCCGCATTGCTTTAATCAAGCAGAATAAGAATGTCAAAGACCTTGCTGCCGCCATAGGTTGTACCTCGCAAAACCTAAGTGGGAAGTTCAAACGGGATAACTTCAGCGAGAGAGAGTTGGTGGAGATCGCTGAGGCGCTGGGATACCGTTATGAAGGTAGATTTATCAATAAAGAGACTGGCGAAGAGATATAAAACATTTGTTCGGATTCTAAAGCTTTATAAACGGGGTGCGATGCACCCCGTTTTTTTGATATGTCTAATAGATTGTATACATATACTCAAAGAGTTTACGATAACTATTCCCTTTAGGCAAACATCCAGGGTATCTTCTAACAACTCTATTAGAATGGGTTTTCCAATAAACTTGCCTATGAGAATGCTTAGGGTATTTGATATGATTCCCAACTTGCTGAAAAGTACCATTAACCCAGTCCCAGTCCACATAGCCGGCTTCTGGATGATAGCCGTAGGTTAGTATCTTCAGAAGACGATTTTTCTTGTGGCGACTCATAGCTCTGCGGTATGCTCGTCCAGTCTTTCTCTTGCCAACTTTCTTTATCGGCCTTGGATATTTGAGAGCATCTTCACAAAATCCACCGATCCAGAAATGCTCTTCTCCGATTTTATCGCATCCACAGTATTCAGGTTGCCAGTCTCCATATTTATAGAGACGTTCATATCTGCTCTGGACATTATCTTTTCCGAGAGGGCACTCGTCACATAGAAAATTGATGTTGCCAATGGAAATCAATAGACATCACCTCTTTATCACCACCAAATTATTCTTTCGTAAATATATTGCGAAAGAAATCTTTTAGAAAGTTGCTCCCGGTAATCCGTTTATATACGGAACACATTAACAGAACGGTTCCGCATAAAATGATAAGCGCAACGATTAACCCTTTCATAAAATTAACCTTTCATTTATCTCTTTAGAACAGCATAACAATAGCGGTGACGGCTATTTGTGATATATGAATGAGCTGGTCATGCCATAGATTTATCTTTTTGCGGTTTGCTTTCAAATTATCTACTAAAGCATGGACGAGAATATTGAGTAAGAAGTACACCAGAAAGAACCAGGAGATGTTGAACGACATAGCAACAGCGATAGGGAGCATAATCATAAATGCCCAACTGAAACTGTGCATTAGGAGCGCCCAGATGTAGTCGTATTTGTATAGAGGCTGCGGGGCATTTTCTTTCCACCATTGCTTTTGCTTTGCAGAAGCCAGCCAACCTTGGAGATAATAGTCATCAACGATATGGAAGAAAATCATCCAGAGAACGATAAAGGCTTTACTCATATCCCAAACCTCCTACAAGCAGCATCGATATCAATGTGATCTCCAGGCTTTAGAGAAGGGAAGAGGGCGTTGTTGATGTCGGCAATCCAACCATTTTCACTATTGCCAATGCCTACAATATCGCTGTTTTTGATATGTTCTACATATTCCGCAGTTGGGAATAGGTTCTTGATTGCTTTAATAGCTTCAATTTCCTTATCAGAAAGCGGAGTCATTTTTACAATACGCTCTGGGTAGTTAATAATCTGGCTTAAAGCTTCTGCTGGGAGCCTACCTTCGTCGCTTACAATATTGCCATTCTCATCTATATGGCAGATTCGCGTTGTCTTTATGGAATGAGATGTATATGTGATGCAAAATTTCTCTCCTTGCCCTACTCCGAGCACATCACAAATTCTTGGCGGCTTAATATTGCACTGGTCATCGTACAGATGAAATTCCCCAGTTACAGTACATTTAACCTTTGGCGGATTGCTGGTATAGCATATACCGTCTGTTTTATTGCATTGACCACAAAGCTTTGCCATTGCCTGTTTTTCACTCCATTCTTTCAGCTCTTTACAGGTATCGTTGCAAACTTCAATTCTATTTTCGTTTGCAGTTCCCCAGCCGTGATCACACCCATCACACGGATGCTTGTCTCTTAGAAGGTATTCTGGTTTGCTGGCCGGACACTCTCCGCATGAGAGCATTTCGTATGTCCCGCAGCCACCGGATTTATAACAAGGCATTAGGTATCACCTCGCATATTTGAGATATCTCTGCTATGACTTTCTTGCCACCCAGGATGTCTCCAATAGCAATACAGACATTGATGATCGCATGGATGTTTTTGATTGAGCAGTTCAACTTTACCAGAGTAACACATACAATTTTTTCTCTGGAATCCGTATTGATCTGCATTTTCATCATGCAGCCCCAGTAGATCTAAGTCATATGAGGAAATGCAGCCGCATTGAATAGCCGCTGTTAATTCAGGTTCTGCGCACGACTCGATCCGAATACCATCTAACGGCTTTGAGCTGGAGAAGTATGATTTTACATCTCGGAGCATCTGGTCAACTTGGGCAATCTGCTGTTTGTCTGGAGCAAAACCATTTTCTCCGTAGGGTAGAGGTAAGCCAGCACTCTTAAATCTCCTTCTGACGTGAGGGTACATATCAATCAAACTGATTCTGAACCTGTTAAATCCATGATCGATAAATGTCAGAAAGACATTTTTTGCTGTTTCAATACCTTTCTTTGTGGGGATAATTGGATCAATCCGTATAACAATTTTGCTTTTAGGGAACCCACCATTGATAAGCGCAGTTATGGCATCAAATTCATCATATGGCTCTGGGACAAATGGCTCCAAAACAGAATGACCAAAGCCAGTGAATGTTGTATGGATGATTACCATATCCTTATATTTGAGTGCTGCGTCGTAAAAATCTGGTGAGACACATTTCGTTATAAGAATTGCGCCGTCAACCTGGTTCATTTTACTTGTCCAGGAAAGGTCGAGTCCTGCGTCGCCGGCCTCGGTTATCCCGATTTTGTATTGTGCCACTTTGTAATCACCGTCCTAACTGCTCAAAATAGAATTTGACTGGGTGGGGAGTAGGAGTGACCAGGCCAAAACGAACAGCATTTTTATATGTAACGCTGTCACGCATGAGAACAGCCGGCATATTTTCTACCATTTTGCGGAACCCTTCTAAAGTGGATCTGCTTTTGTAGTGGTTGCAGCTCCTACAGGCGGGAAGCATATTGTCCAGCGTATCCTCTCCTTGCTCTGACCAACCATTGATAGGGATAACATGGTCAACCTGCATATCCTTGTATTCCAGCTCACACCCACAATAAGCGCAGTGCCCATTTGCCTTTTTATAGACCGCCATGCGCTCATCTTTGGTTAGTTTTCGACGCCGGCCACCTACTTTATCGAGCATAATAAAACCCTCTTAATCAAATGTTTTCAGATCTTGTATGGGAAACAAATTATGAGCGATCATATCATATGGCTCATCTTCCCATAAAATTTGGATTGGGCAATCTGAGACGGGAGTGCATACTTGCCGACCATTTAGCCTGTAGTGCGTTATGTTTGCCCAGTGGTCTCTATATCTCTTCCACTCTTTGTCCGATGAATCGAAATGTACTTTTGGAGCTAAGAAACAATCGGCAATTCGCCAATACCCAACAGTATAGGCTGGTTGAACTCGGACTGGTGGTTTTTCATGCGCCCATACCTGTCCTGATTCATCACATACCAGATAACGCAATCCCCAAGAACGTAGCTTGTTTATATTAAATTTCATTTTACACCTTAGCAATCGAGGAAAGGGTTGTGCTTCGTTCAGGTTTGAGTGTAGGAAATGCACCCTTGCGTAAGTAAATAATCTTCCCATCTACTTTAAGCGTTGTCATATCGCCAACCTGTTTGAGTTCCCCATCGCCAATAGTTTCAAGTAAATTTTGTGCTCTATTCACTTCCTCGGTTGTCCAATGAGGAAGGTGAATGATTTTTTCGGGGAAGTTAATAAGCGTTGGGACGCACATTTTTATATCCCCATCGCTACATTTTATAAATCCAGATTCCGTAATCCTGAAGCTACAACTCATTCCGGGATAAGTAAACTCTTCCCCAATTTCGACTCCCAGAATTTCGCAAATTCTTGGATTATTCAAATTCGACACCTTCTTTTCTTGATCTACAAACGACCACTCATAAACTTGAGTCGGATCGTCCAGTGTTGTATAACAAAGCGCTCCGCCGTAGTATTCACCTGGTTTGTGGTTACATCGACCGTCTGTATTCCCGCAAATAGAACAAGTCTTTGTATTCACGGCGCATCCGATATTGACTTTATATCTTTCTCCGAGTTCAATTTGCCGGATCAGTTCTTCAGTCTCACAGGTTCTCGGAATTGTTGCCGTTGCTTTCAGCCATTTATAATGTTCGTGCATGGTGGCCCATCGATCTTCTTCCTCTACTACCTCGACAGATACAATTTTAGAAAGTTGACTACCACCAATATAACCGGCTTTACCAATAAATAACTGTGCAAGCCGATCAAGACAATTAGATGAAAAGCGCTCGTTGTCTTGATCAATTTCGTTGTCGCAAATTTTCATAGTGAATGTGTAATCTTTGTTCATATGTGGCTCTCCTCAGAAAGTTTCGTACCACAGTATCTACAATATTTTGCAAGAGGATCTATGTTATCAAGTCGGTGACAATTTGGACATACACCATTACCCTTGTCACACAAAATACGATGAGAATTATCGTCAAAATACTTCTCCCATTGCTCCGTAGTAGAATTTGTATAATTGATGTCGATATCGTCATCCCAGTCTACATGAGCACCAACTTTTTCGTTGGAAAAGTGTGTAACACAACTGGTGGAAATACCATCAAGAGCATCGTCTTTAATAAGCCTCTTGATCTCGTTCAAGGAAAGATTTTCTTCCAGGTCACACACATATAGCGTCATTTTATAAAGTTGTGCCATTACTGTTCTCCTTATCATCAACATTGCAGAAAGGACATCGGTGAGAGCAAAACCTAATGCTTCCATCTAACTGACATATGCCGCAGCCCTCTCCGTATTTGTTCATAACCCATTGTTCACTATTCCAGAAAGAGCAATTTCCACACTCGCCCATAATCAATCCCTCTTTATTCAAAACAGATAATATAAAAAGGCTTTCAACGTGCGCTTCCATTTTCCATTAACATATTCATAACCATTCACATAGATATGATTGTGAATAATAGTAGTTGTAGTGCGTAAGCCACGTCTGCCCGGAGGGGGAGGGATTATTTTACCGTTAAGCTGGATATAACCCCGATTAACGATACAGGTTGATGCTTCGCCAACTTCAATTTTAGAACGATTGATGAAGCTATTCATTTTCATTCTCCTTTTCGGCGTATCCCTCCAAATCATCCAAGATCTTGCTAACCAGATCTAAGGCGTCTATCTGCCCTCTGTCACTCTGGTACATCCACTCGCTGCCACAGGAAAGAGAGATGGTGCCATGTTTTTCAATATATGTGCAGATACGTTCAAGGATTTTGGCGGCGTCCAACACGGCTTCACTGAACTTACCGGGATCGTCGATACCGTTGTTGACACAGAAGATAAGATAATCATGCAGATCTGTTCTCAATTTGCTCATAATAAACCTCCTCAATCCGGGTAAGGTATAATGCTTGTTGCGGAGCAAAGTCTCCAAACAACTCAACCTCTTTTTTGAGGCGGGCTGATATAGCAGCTTCTTTGCTTTCAAAACGACCAATGAAGAGTTTTTTGCGATTGATTGTAATACTGGCCGTCCACTTATTTCTTCGTTTATCAAAAGATACGCCAATCACACCAGAGGTGTTTGTAGAACATAAACCTCGATTTCGGTTATTTTCAGTATAACTACAACAGCGAAGATTAGTTTTTCTGTTGTCGTAACGCTTGCGATTTTTATGATCAACGTATTCATCGGGGGCGGCGTGCATAACAATTCGGTGAAAGCGAACAATGCGTCGGATGCCGGCATAAAAATAGCTGCTGGTAAGATATCCACCTTTGTCAACATACCAGTTAGTACGGCTTTGAATAATCCGAAGGTCTTCGATATCAAAAAAGAACTCGTTTGTGCCGATATATAAAACGCCATATGTATCAAAGAGTTTCACATTGTTCGCCATTGGTCTACACCTCAAATATTGCTAAGCTTGTTATTCCAGGTATGGCAATTCTGAACGGATATCTTCAGGAACATTATTTCGCCAAACATAGGAGTTTTCGAGGATATAGTTGTTATAGCTGGCAGCGGTTTTATTTGCACGCATTTTTGCCTGTTCTGCCCATCCAACCTTTTCTTCATCATTACTGGACTTGTATTGCTCCCAAGTAAGACGATCTGTTTCGTATGAGGCAATCATAGCACGGCAGGTATCCTCAACCCTTTTTAAGGTTTCATAGTTGGTGGCATCATCCACCTTCTGGATAGAACCAAACCAGAGGTTCCATGTGGCCTTGCCTACATGGGTAGCTCCAAAGAAAATCCCGGAACCAATACCTGCGATAAGTACGATGGCGACGATAAGGGCAATCAGCTTCTCCGATTTAGTCATCACTGCACCCCCTGGACGAGTACAGTGGGCGAATCCAGTTCAAAAGGAATATCGGAATAAAGATAAGTACCCGTCCACTCTACATACTTGCCATCGGGCGTGAAGAAGAAAATCCCGTTATCATTTTCTCCATAAGAGCCATCTACATCGGCCAGCTCAGTATTGATAACTCCGCCATTGGAGTAATAGCTTTCTGTGTAATTGGGGCTACCAAGATACTTCCACGCTTATCTACCCAATCGCTCATAAAGCGTCTACTATTACCTATCCAGCATTAGGCTTTACCAGTTGACCCCCAAGCTGGTTTAGTTGCACTGAGCACTGTCAGCCGCTACGCGGCCCGTGGGGTCTGTCTATTCCGCCACCGCATTTATTTTTTTGGCTGGGGTAACTGGACTCGAACCAGTAGTGCAGGAGTCAAAGTCCTGTGCCTTAACCATTTTGGCGATACCCCAATATGGAGACGCCGATAGGATTTGAACCTATGATCCTGGGGTTGCAGCCCAGAGCCTTACCACTTGGCTACGGCATCATATGGTGGCAGCAGCAGGACTCGAACCTGCGTCTTACGGCTTATGAAGCCATGCTGGAGCCATCTCCAGTCATGCTGCCAGCTGTAATATGGTGCGGGGAAGGGGACTCGAACCCCTACACCTCACGATATCAGGACTTAAGCCTGATGCGTCTGCCAGTTACGCCACCCCCGCGTAAAAGCTGGTGCCGGCGGTGGGACTCGAACCCACACGGTATCGCTACCAACGGATTTTGAGTCCGTCAAGTCTACCAATTCCATCACGCCGGCATATATACGGAGCACTGTTTTGGTTTGATCAATTAACAGTTGATTCCAGAAAATAAGTTGCTGTAAGTGCCCCAGTGGTACGGGTAGTGAGGATCGAACTCACACGCCTTACGGCGCGGGAACCTAAATCCCGCACGTCTTCCAATTCCGCCATACCCGCATATTAAAATGGAGCAGACAACGGGATTTGAACCCGTACCCCTGGTTTGGAAGACCAGTATGCTATCCGTTAAACACTACGCCTGCATTTATGGTGTCCGGTGACGGACTCGAACCGCCGACCCCATGCTTGTAGGGCATATGCTCTCCCAGCTGAGCTAACCGGACATATGCGCCGCTTGCGGCGCAATCTTCGTCTTTGCGAAGCGTCACCAGTTCAGGAGTAATGGATCTCCGCCAGTTTTTCTTCAACCCAAACCTAACTTGGTCAAAAGCCTTGGGTGTAGCGTCTTTCCGCTCGTCATCAGATTTCCTAAACCTGCAAATCACCGCTGCCAGATACGATGGTTTCTATTCCTCATTCAGTTTACAGTCTCCGCTCTGTTCGTGAGGCGGGCATGGTTGCGGAGGTGGGACTCGAACCCACGACCCCCAGCTTATGGGGCTGGTGAGCTACCGCTGCTCTACCCCGCAATATATAACCCCGGTCTCCCAAGGGTAAACGGCATTACGCCTGTTATTGTTGGCTGACCCGGCAGGACTCGAACCTGCGACATCCTGATTAACAGTCAGGCGCTCTACCAACTGAGCTACGGGCCAATATTTGAAGACGCATTTTATTGTCAAATGTAAATAGCTTTGATTTTTTTGTTAAGTTGCTGTTAGCGTCTCCGTATTTTATAGGGCACATTTTTTTCTTGAAACCTATACAAGTTTTGTTAATGTTGCTGTAAGTGCCCCAAAGATGGTAGAAGATGTCGGATTTGAACCGCAATTCCGGCTCCCAAAGCCGGCGTGTTATCCATTAGCACTACATCCTCTATATGGTGGAGTCGAGGGGAATCGAACCCCTGTCCGAAATTCCTACATATGAGATGTCTTCTTACGCAATAGACAGTGTTTCAGCTTTCTCCTTGCGGAAAGTTGCTTGCGATACTGTCAAATCTACACTTAGGGCGTACCGGCTTGGCACACCTCCACCACCTTATTTTGTTACAGAACAAGGAAACTGTTTATGTACGGATTCTTTAACCTCAAATGCCCCTTCCGTACAAGTGCATTGTTTTGGTTCCAGCCGTCAATTAGGCGGCAATCCCCTCTGCTACACAAGCAGCCAGTGCGGGATGGATCATTACAACAGTAGTGTCGTCATTTTATTTTGGTTAAGCCTTGAGGCGGTCTTCTACCTGCGAACATCACATTCTCAAAACCCCGTCGAACCCATTGCGACCCCATATTTACCTTTCAAGGTTTATGGTCGGGACAGGAAGAGTCGAACTTCCGACCTTACGATTATCAATCGTATGCTCTACCTGCTGAGCTATATCCCGATTTACGATGTGCGTCCGAAGAACCTCATCTGCAGCTGATAGGATTTTGACTAAAATAGCAGTAAAGTAATGAGCTGAACCGCACAATCGTCAACATATCCAACACATCTTACTGGTGGAACCAGGGAGGATCGAACTCCCGACCTCCTGCTTGCAAGGCAGGCGCTCTCCCAGCTGAGCTATGGCCCCAAATCTTTTTATGTGTTGCTTTGAAAAACTCAATCTCTCAATCATACTTATTACTGGATCTTCACCCTACCTCCATTGCCTTCTTCGTTTTTCTGCCACCGGGAAGATAAGTCTGAGCTTCGGGGCGCGACCCCTAACTTCTTACCCCAGAGATGTTCCAGTCTCCTACACGGCTCTATGTCCGCTTATTCCCGCACGGGATTGCCTACCCGTAAATTTCACCGTTCGTTCAGAAATTTTACTTTTACAAAACGCAATCCAATTTGCATTATAAAAAGATCATCTTCTCTCTGTCCTACGGCTACTCTAACCAGCGACTTTCGTTATAGCCGGATTTCTCCGACATCAAGACAGGAGCGAATTATTGGCTTTACCTCCGTCGTTACAGCTGCCACACCGTAATCCCAAAGGCTTATTCTCCACAGGAGCGTCTATTGCTTCGCCCGAAAGTTCTGTGCATTACAAAGCGACAACTCTTGGCGCTATAAGTTTTTCTTGGCGGTTTCCGCCTACCCACCATGTATCGCTACACAGCAGCAGCCCTCCCTGAAAGGTATCCCTCGCAGATCAGACTGAAATTACCCCATACCTCAGAGCGCTGACACACTTTGTTCACTGAGTTAGTAATAAGCATGATTGAAAGATTGAGTTTTCAAAGAACAAGTCCATAGTTGGTAAACAAAACAATTTATTTTATCCTGTACTTCACCAACAAATGTTTTAATGCGTTGCTATGTTCATACTATACCACAGCTTTCTCTCATTGTCAATAGCAACTCATTAAATTTTTCATTTTATTTTTCTGCTCTGGACAGAAGAGTAAGCCTATCGGCGTCGCGATACTTCACAGCATCTTTCAGATTATCACCAGGCTTAAAAACTATCGTCTGGTAATCATCCATCATTTTCTTCTGCTTAGTATGGGCATCCTGAACCAGATGCCCTTTTCTCGTTTTCACCTCAAAAGTTCCAAAGCCACGAATCGTGACCTTTTCTCCTTCCACAAGTGCCTCTGCAATCACCCTGAAAATATCGCTAATTACTTCACCCACCTGGTTCTTGCAGTAATCCATCTCAGCCAGAGCATTGACCAAATCGCTTTTGATCACGCGCTATCGCTCCTGTTCAATTCAATTTGATCTGGTAACAAGCGTCCGCACCCATTCCGGGCTTAAACACCATCATCAGCTGTCCGGGCGTTGAATACAAACGCTTCCCGTTAGCATATTCATCCGTGCCGCACAAACTCCTGACAACCATGCTTTCGATGCCTAACTCTTCAAATTCTTCTTTGTGGTGTTTATCGGCAAGAATCACATAGTCAATCTCAGAACCATATTTCTTCACAAATAGTGTATTCAGTGTGCGACCTGCGCTCTTTACATTGTCCAGATCTCCATGTGTAGCGCAAATTTTGTATCCGCAGACATTAAAGTACAGAAACTCATAATATTCCGCCTCCGGGAAAACTACATCATCCCGTCTCCCAAGACGCTGTTCCAGCCACCAAGGAATCAGGCGTTCCATATTGTCTGCATGAATACTGTCATTCTTGTTCTGAACGGTTCTCAAATGGTTTCCATAGGTAGCCTCATACTTCCGCTTCAGCGCCTTGATCTCAGCCACACTGTCCACCGCGAACTCGCGCTTGGCCTTGTCAATCTCAATGCCACTCAAAACATCCAGCTTGGCAATGTCGCAGTACAGCTCTTCCACCTCCTCATAGGTCTTGCCACCGTTCAGCTCATCCCACAGCTTGGTATTCAGCTCTTGGGACAAATTGACGATCTCTCCGATCTTGTTGACAGAGGTTTTGATGTCCAGATCGGCCTGTTCCGCCTTGGTATAGTGACGTACCACTTTCTTATCAGCCTGCCGATCGGGATGAATGCGAACGATAGCAAAAGCCACAACACAGCCGCTATCAGGAAGACAAGAAAGATGAATACAGGCAACGATACCCCCCCCTACGTTAAAATAGATGATTTAATGAGTTGCTATTCTAAACCTAAATGGCCGAAGCCATTAGGTAAAGAGCTGCTTATAAAGCTTGTAGTCACGCACTCTTGCGACACGCTTGGCTTTGTTACTCAGATCCTCACAGAAGACTTTGGAAGCAAACTCTGGATCGTCCAGATTAAAGGAAGAGCTTTCGCATTCCAATCGGTATGCACGATAGAAAATGCCAGAGGTATATACCACATCATACCGGAGAGAATAGACGCGACCAGCAATGGCGTTCAGACGATAAAGCATTCCGCGCATATTGTCCAAGTCAATCTGAGGGTTCCGCTCGGTACGAATCAAATACTCGGAATACATATATTTGTGAAAGATCAAACCTCTGGCTTGCTGATAATATCCTTCGGCATCCCGCAAGCGTTCAAATAGCCGGCAAATTTCGTAGGGCATTTCGATCTTCTCATCGCCCTTCATCACACCGTCCTCAAGAACTGCATCTTTTCGGAAGTTGATAATTTCATCCTCGGTGAATCCATACCAGGCAAGGTAGAGTATTGCGGAGGGAAGATCATAGAGTGTATCGTCATAGCTATCTGCGGATCTTACAGAGTCGTTGATGGCCGCTTGCAGTGTTGCAAGGTTTTTGTGGTAATAGATATGCTTACCGTCCTTGATACTCAAGTCGTCAACTGTGACGGAGGCTAAAATCTTTTCTTGTTCTGCCGGGAGGACACCGTGAGCAATCAGATATCGGATATAAAACATCACCACTGCCTTGTGGTTGGGAAGAGTTCTCGTATGCCGGATACGCATAGAGTTAAACATGGCAACAAACTCTTCTTTGGTAAATCCACTATCCAGGGATTTTCCGATCTCCTGCTCATAGGCTTCGACCTTTTTCCATACCTGATCGAATACCTTCAGATTTGCGAAAGAGGAGTATCCGTTTTCGGAGTCCTCGAAAAACTTCTTGCGGATCATATTCCCCTCTCCTATCCGTCGAATATTTTTCTGTGTTACTATAATAGCACTTGCGCTGAACTTTGTCAATAGCAAATCAGAAAATTATTCAAAGAACTTATCGAGGAGTTTTACTTGCATTTGCGAGAAAGATATTCCAGTAAGTATGCTCGATCCTGGTCGGAGATATTATCCAGAAAAGCAGTCAGGCGGTCAGGTTGTGCGGTAAGCTGCCGCCAAGTGATGTAGTTGGCCTGCCAAACGCCAAGCCAATATGCAGAAAGCCCGGAGTTTTCTTTTTGATCAAAGAGGCGATCTAACAGAGACTTGATTTCTTCTGTGGTAGCCTCCAGAGTATATCGTCTCTTATTTCTTCCGTTACCGAGGATCACCAACACCACTTTAATTGGCTGGGAAACCTGAATATTCAGATAGATTTGAGCGCCGGACGCCTCTGAAAGCTGCGCAGGCAGCGAGCCATGATAGGGAAGCATGATATTGTCTTTACTCGCACTGCACAAATCAATGGCATTGGCATCCAGCGCGAAACCACCGAAATCTTCGACCAGGCTATTCAAAACTTTCATTTAGCATCTCCTCCAAACCTTTAACTCATTGACTCACACGAACTGATGTGATATAATCAGGCTGAAGACACGATTATATTCGTTCTGGGTGTTATAATACCAGAATAAAAGCGTGTTGTCAATACCCTTTCACGAAAACTTTCGGGAGGTTGTATAATGGATTCCATAATTTATACCAGAATAAAAGAATTGTGCTCTGAAAATGGGATCACAATCAATAAATTGGAAGCTGAACTGGGAATGAGCCAATACTCCATTGGAAAATGGAAAAATACTACCACGCCGACTATTGATAAAATTTCCAGAATTTCAAAATACTTTAATGTATCCATTGATTATCTTGTGGGTGCTTCCGAAATCCGATCCACCGTAGATGATTTGATGAAAGATCGGGACTTTGTTTCTCTGCAGCGAGCCAGAGAACGACTGTCCGAAAAAGATAAGAGTCGCATGATGGCAATGCTTAGGATTGGCTTTGACCATGCCTTTGCCGACGAAGATACCGATACGTCCAATTTATCGGACACCTGATATGGTTTAATATAAATTGCCATAAAAGGAGGGAGGTCAAAATGGTTAGAAGAGTTTTTGTACAGCGTAAGGTTTTGGAGCTGTATCAAAAGATGGACGCTATTCAATTTCCTATTCAGGCTAACAAGCTGTTGACATATATTCCGTATCGCTGCCGTATTCTGACCTACCAAGAGATGGCTACGGTGGCGAACTGTTCTAAAGAAGATGTAGCTATAATGTGCAAGAGTAGCTCCGGCGCAACCCACTATGATATTGAAAACGATCGCTATCTAATTTTGTATAATGAGTCGATGAACCAAGGTAGAATTTTATGGACGCTATGCCATGAAACCGGGCATATCTGTTTAGGACATTTGCAAACAATCGACTGCGCGGAAATTGCCAATAACGACGGGCAGGAACCCTACAATCAGTACGAGAGCGAGGCAGATTACTTTGCATGGAATCTCATTGCGCCGTTACCAATTATGCGGGAGATGAGTATTCGATCTGCTTCCGAGATTAAGGCAAAGTTTGGATTATCTACTCAAGCTGCCGCCCTACAATACGATCGATATGTTAAGTGGTGCCAAGGGCACATTAAAACATCGTGGGAAAATAACATACTCCGAGAATTTCATGGGAAATTCATTCGACAGTAACTTAGATGCCTATTTGCAGAAAACCGCCCTCATTCGAGGGCGGTTTTTTAACTGATTTTTTGTTGACCCCAGGTAATCTGAAACTTTCCGTTTTCATCCTCTTCACGGCTCATTAACAAAGACATAAGGTCGTAATCCACGCCAAAACGATCATAAATTTCATCCAGATCTACATCTTGTCCCTTCATAAAGAGATTGAGACGTTCTTTAGATAGAACCATCTGCATTTGGTTGGACTCAATACTTCCGCCATAAGTGACAAAATAAATGTCTTTCCAATCCACGGAGGTAAAGCGGATAAAGCGGTGATAAAATTGGCTCATGCGAGCGTTATTGAAATGCAGTTCTGGGATAATGATCTTGTTTACAAACTCAAAGTTGACACTGGATGGGAGACTTTGCTGGGTACAGAGCAAAATACCATTGCCACTTGCTCGCAAAGTTTTTCGCAAAGCACGGCGCTTTGTAAGAGTGGTTGTAGACCCAGTAACGACGAAAAGAGAACGGTTACGCGGCCTGAACAAGTCCGCCCTTAACCTCTACGGCAACGCTCAAACGCTCCACAGGCGACTCCATCTGCGACCGGAGATTTTCAATCACAGCATCGATCATGTCAATCGCGCTGGCGTTTGCCTCCAGAATATCGTCAGCGTCGGTATAACGATTTTCGCTTTCACGATCTTCGAGCGCGGCATTCAAAGCATCCATAATGATGCTTAGCTCGATGTCGGTCAAATTGATATTCATAAAAAACCTCCTGTTTTTTAATTGGTATTATATTTACAGACAAAGCGTGCAGTTTGCTAACCATTAAATAAAAAAAAGCCCGCCACCAGGCGGGCTTTTACCTCCTATCAAGATACAGCAGCATACAGTCTGGTACGGGGAGTGGCAATAGAGAATCGGGTTTCACCATTGGAAAACCATCCCGTGCAGACCAACTCATCAAATCCATACCGTTTGGCAAGATTACTTAACTTGCGATTGATCTTGTTGATCTCGGATTGATATTTCCGGTAGGCCACACTACGGCAGCAGTCGAAATAATAATGACACTCATCATTGTCATAATCGTATCCGTGAAGGTCATGCTCTACTTCAACATAGAGCTGGACACCGGAATAGTATCCGCTCTCCAGCGTGATCTTGTGGAACATATACTCACTGTTCAGATCGTCCAACTCAGAACGGATAATATCGCAGACATCCTCACATTCCACATCATCAAAATAGCAGCAATCTTCCAGCTCTTCATTGGTATCGCAAAACTCACATCGCTCATTTTGAGCATCCTGAATAGCACCACAAGCAGGGCATTGTTTGGCTTCCACATAGAACTCTTTGGCAAAGAGGGGAAAGTCCCTCATTATTCTAAAATTGGGAGCACTCATCTTTACACCTCCATCAGTTTGGAAAGTACCGCATAAAGGGTGCGGTAGTAATCGGAATTATACTTGTTCTGTGCGATTGCTTTGAGCTGATACAACGCTTCGGTACAATCATTGATTTCAGCTTCGCTGGTGACGCCCACAATCTTGCATAACGCCTGGGCAATATCGTCGGGGTAGTATTGATCATGTGCAGGTTTCATAACTTGCCTCCTCATTTTTATTACAGACCGATATGGGCATTTGCTAACCCGGTAGAAAGATTTTTCCCGTCATAATAATCCAGAACAGATTGAATACAGTCCAGCGCGGAAGGAGTAAAATGATCGCGCAAATCATCAATAATAGCCGGTACATCCAGCCGACATCCAATATACGGCTCGATTGCCTGCTCTATATACAGCTTTGCAGCAGGAGAATCAGCAACGCCAGCCTCAACAATTTCATCGTATAGGTCGCTAAAAATAATACTCATATTAAGTCCTCCACTTCATGCCCCAGCGCAAAGACTTCATAGGCAGCAGACTCCAACCGCTTGATGGAAACTGTAGCATAGGGTTCATTTTCTTTGATTGCATCAGCCTCAGCATACAAGAGATCGTGAACAAAGTTCAGAGCCTCAATAGGATCGGCTTCCAGAATCAACAGGGTAGAGTAGCGACTCTTGATCTCGTCAAACTTTTCTTTGGAAATACTCATATTTTCCACCTCCTATTATATTTACAGACTCTTATCACTTTTTGCTAACCGAAAAGTAAAAAAAAGAAAAAAGGGGAGACCGACCACCACGACGATCTCCCCAGGGGTTCCTACTATTCAGAAGGTTAAAACATATCGATTATCCGGGACAACATCCATCCGAGAAATATGTAATACCAAAGAATCCAGAAAATCGTGAATTACCTCACGCCCCTGCTCATTATCAGTGATATAGACGGTCTTTTCCCAGACTGGTGGACGCTCAATAGACTGGCCGGGAGTAAAGCATTGAACATTCACATAAAAAGTCTTTCCGTCTATCCAGGGGAAAACACGCACCTTAAAACTGCCTATCCATTTTTCAAAGTCCATTCTTGACCTCCTTAATAAATGTCAATGCGTTTCGTAATTAGCAGATGAATACCCATTGGAGCCAGCAGAAAGATGGCACCAGCGTCTTGATCCTCTACTGTTTTTCCAGTGGAACATACCCACAGGATCACACCACACAGTATCAGTAAAACCAATCCCATCAAACGCTGTTCTCTTCTTTTGCGACGATACATCTCTCTTGTCATTCGTGCCATTATTTATCACTCTCCTTATTTATATTTCAGAGTAATTTTCTGTTTTGCTAACTGACAAAATAAAAAAGCGGGGAGATTTTCTCCCCGCTTGATGTTATGCCACGATGTAAGGGTTGTTCAGAGCCTTGGCATATTTCTTAGCCTCAGCCATGATCCGCTCGTCGTTCCACTCTACGGTGAACTTTGCCAGCTCGTTCCAAACTTTCCGGGGGAAGCTGGTCTCGCTCAGTTTGAAAGCCGCTCCCATGCCGCTACTGGTCATCATGCCGCTGTCGGTAGGCGTCCAAATCGACAGGTGCATCTCAGGCTGTACCAGACCAGTATAGCGGAAGCCGTCACGAACTTCTACCCAGCTGATCGACGCTTGAAGAACTTTGCCATCGGGCAGTTTGATGTTTCGCACAGCACTCTTTTCATTCCACATCAGCAGCCGGTTCAGATCAAGCTGAAAACCGTTGGACAACTTTTTGTTCCAGCGGGAAATCTGATCTCTCGTATAACTCGCCATTGTATTTCCTCCTCAATACTCAATCTTAATCCGTTTATCGCCGTCTTTAATAGCATCACCCAGGCGGTCAGCAATCCCGGATAGCTGCTCGGAGCGCAGCCGCAGCAGTCCGGTCTCAATCTTCCCGACATCTGGATTTTCTGTCGCCTGAAGATATTGGGAAGACAACTTTCCCAACGCGCCAATTATCCAGGTCAGTTCATGCTTGGTGAAAGTCTGCATATCTATACCTCCTATTACTATTACAGAAAGAAAAAGTTATTTGCTAACCAATAGGTTAAATTTCTTCAATCTTGTAATCGTAATCCGCATTCATCGGCCAACAGGGTTCCCCGAATAAGTCGTTTCCGGTAGAAGTGTAGAGAATATCATGGCAAAGGCGGGGCTGATCTCCAGGCTCGCTATACTTCCAGAGCTTGCCATCTTCGTCCTCATAGGTCTCTCTGCCCCACTGGTCAATCCCGTGAAAATGCAAGGTCTTGGTCTTGATCGGTGCCGGCGTTAGCTCATAGTTTCTGACGGTATCGGGATCAAGAGGTTCTGCATACTCCACATAGCCCCAGGCTTCGCGTCCGATTTCTTCACGAAACACTTTCTGATCAAAATTCACCAGATTGACAGGATGATGTAGGTGGTTTGGAAAAGCGCCTGGTGTCAAAGGACGCTGAGTGCTGAAATATTTCATAGAATCCTCCTTATCTCCGATTGAAAAGAGCTTGGTCAATTACACAAGTGATAGCGCTCATAGCGTCCATCAATTCCATAGCCTTTTTGGAATCATTCTCCATTGCAGCATCTGTCCAGTTGCCATACAGCATTACGGTCATATCCCGAACATTTTGCAACTCAATGGTTGTACGGGTATCGATTTCTAACACGCCTTGTATTAACTTAATCTCAGCCTCGCTGACTATTCCTCGCTGTGCAGGATGGTAACGCTCACTCAAATCTCGGATAGAATGGAAATCGGTTTTGGTAGTCAAGTGTATCACCTCTCAAAGTATTTGGACTTTCTATTTTAATTACAGATAAAAAGTATGATTTGCTAACCATAAAATAAAAAAAGCGGGGAGAAATCCCCGCTTTTGATCATATTGCTTATACTGCATAAACCAGCTCCACCCCATCGCGATCCGCAAAGAACTTCTCAGCCACAGGACAGTTGGAACAAAGCATAGTGTTACACTCGCCGGGATGTCGGCAGGCTCTCCCTTCAATGCCGCAGATCTCAGGAACTTTCCGCTTCTGGTGAAGAATGATCCGCTTCCCGGTCAGCTTCTCTGCCACAAGTCGCTTTAAGTAATCCAAGGCATACCCGTCCTTGCCGAATACCTGGCCGTCGATCCTCCACTCCCAGGTCTGACCGTTGTACTCAGGCTCTTTCTCCACGGCAATGGTTTTTCCGTTGCTCAGATGGATGATCCAGCGCTTTTCGTCTAATGCTTCGGCATTCAGAAATAGACTATCAGAAACATACATTTCAGTCATGGTCTCGCCTCCAAAGTTTATTTTGTTATTGCTATTTCTATTACAGAACCGAAGAGCATTTTGCTAACCAGAAAAATAAGAAAATGGGAGGCTTGATCCCGGCTCAAGTCCTCCCAGAAAGCCGACCATTTCATCGGGGAAACGGCCTCAAAAACCCCGCTGCGACGTATTATTATATCAGTTGTCAGGTTTCGTTTACCCATCGCAGGGCACAGGCAAACGACTACTTCCAACCGGCCATATGGCTTTTTTGAAAACTAAGTCTGATCCCTAATTCTATTCAAGTTCATCATCCTTTGCTGGCTATTCAATCAATTTTGTCAAGAAACAAAGGTTAATAGGGAGGGGAGCGTGCGTGCGTCATATGATCAACTCCTTCTATTTATGTTTCAGAAACTACTCTGGTTTTGCTAACCATAAAATTATCCGTAAATGATTTCTCCAAAGGCGGCATATTGAATAACAGCATCGCCGTCATTGGCGTCCCAATCATCCATATCGGTACTTGCGCCGTTTTCAAGGTGAAGTTTGACGCCTTTCTTCAAATCCTCAATAGTCATAGGATGATCCTTATCCTCTTCACGATCCCAGATATTCAGCTTTCCGCCTCTCTCCAAAATCTCGGCCATAACATCCTCATAGCACGGATCGTTCTTTTTGGCATCCACCAAACGCTTCCGCGCCGCCTCATAATCCTCTTGTTCAAAGCAAAGCTCTGCCCAGTAGTCAAAGCCGCCGGCCTCCATTGAGAGAATGTTTACTATGCTGTCAGTGGTCAGAGTAAATTCCACATTGATCTTGTGTTCCATTGTATCAGCCTCCTATTTTTATTACAGAAGGGAAGCGGTGTTTGCTAACCGCCTCCACAATTTATTCCCTTATAAATATCGCCTCGTGATGCAACACGGTGAACAATTACATCCCCATTGCTTTTGTCGTAGGCAAAAATGATCCGATATTTTCCAACGCGCAGACGATAGGTTCCCTCGTAGTACATAGGAATGATATCGCCCTCCGGCAGTAGTCCCAAAGCTTTCTCCACCCGTTCCCTGTTACGGTGATCCATTGCTTTAACACTACGCTTCGCTGTATTCAGATATTTGATCTTCATGGTAGCGCCTCCATTATAAGTCGATCCACCATTGCGGTGCCAAATAATAACCCTCGTCAGCCTCCATCAAACCTATTTCGCCATCCAAGTCTTTTTCAAAACCGGGATAAAGATAGAGAAAGCTACCATTGTCAAGCTGACAGCGAATTTCTCCGCTTCCGATATGATCCGCAGCAGTCAATAAGCGGGTAACAGTCCCGTCTGTGATATAAACCGGACGAAGGGAGAAAAGCGCCTTAACTATGCGGTCAAATAATGTGGGCGTGGCCTCCGGCTGATCCTGGGCTAAAATCTTAACATAGGTACTCACGGTGCCATCCATAAACCACACGGTGGTGGTGCCATCCACGGTTTCGATATGATCAACCCCAAAACCACGACTTTCCAAACTCAGAACCATCCGAATTTCTTCTTCGGATAATCTCAGTTGCTTACCAGTGGTGGTCTTAAACTTATGTTTCATAGTGTTGCCTCCTTTGTTTCTGTTCTCATTTCTATTACAGATAGTTTTTGATATCTGCTAACCAAAAGAAAATAAAAAACGGGAGCCTTATGACTCCCGTTCTGTTATCAGATTTCAAAAGTTGACAGGTTCCAGGCATTACCCAGCTCATAGCTCAGGCCGTATTTCTTCAAGATATCCCGGAACTCGGCCTCCACACTGTTATAGTAGCTCATTGGAACATACATATTCAGCAGCTCATACATCGGCCCTTCAAAACTCATACAAAGGATATTTTCGCCGGTGTAATCGAAATATCGCCGTGGGTCAACGTCTTCTATCACATAATCCACAGCGGGATTATTGTAGGCATAGTGGCCTTTTCCATCATCGGTGCTGAGCGCTTTCCCGTTGAAATAAATGCGGGTATCCATCCAAAGTCCATGGCGGATCATAAAATCTTTGATCTCGTAGGCCAATTTTTCTCTCCGTGCGGCGTTCGGTTTGCTCATCAGATTTCGCCCTCCTTTTCACTCGTTCCTATTCTAATTACAGAATACTTTTTGATTTTGCTAACCAGTCAATAAAAAAAAGATAAGCGGGCTGGTACTCCAGCCCGCTCAGATGTTACGCGATTGCGACGCGCTTACCTCCCGCCTGTTCCATATCGATTCGCTCACTCCCATAAAAACCACGGATATCGTCAAGGCTCATATGTTTGTTGCTACGCTTGCGGTATCCGTCCCGATGAAAATACCATGCGCTCTTGTTGCTGCTCCACCGGAAGGAAAGCGCCTTTAGCTCTTCTTTATGCTCCCTGGTGTTTCCCGTAACCCATACCCAGGAACCGCAAACCTCAATGATAATGCCGTCCATATGGATCAGCTTCTCAATGATATCCATAAACTCGGCGGCGGTTTCGGTGCTGGCGGTCTTTGCGGTGTAGGTCTCGCCCTCGGCGGTCTTATGAATGTCTTTTAGTCTGGAAAATAGCGTCTCATACTCGGCGTTGATTTGCTGCATGGCCTCCGTGGAACCACCACGATCCGGGTGATGCTTCATTGCTAATCTCTTGTACTGCTTCTTCAGGTCTTCCAAAGTCTCAGGATGATCAAACCACTTCATAATATTTAACCTCCGTCTGTGATATCTTGACTTGATTTCAAGTTCCTATTATAATTACAGACAGAAAAGCGGTATTGCTAACCGTTCCAAAAAATTATTTTTCGGGTGATTTCGTGGAGCTTGCGCTTGTAATCGTCGTGATCTGGCTAATAGCCGATGCAATCAAAGGATATAAGGCGGAACGATACGCACAGAAAACCGTATTCGGTCGCAAACTTTCGTTCCCAGATTATATGTGTTCCAAACACCCGATCATGTCCACTTGTATCATAATCTTCCTCTTGCTAACCGTGATTGCAATTTTCCTTGAAATTTTTTGACATAGAAAAACCCGCTGGAGATGATCCAGCGGGCATTTTTATAGCATAGCCTCCATAATCTTAACTTTTTCCAAAGCCTCGGCCAGTAGCTCGCGATCCCGTGGCAAGCATTTTTGCATTTCCGGGTCTGCCTGGTCTTCCTCAATCTCTTCCTCCCAATATTTCACCGTATTCCGTGCATCTTCAAGCTGCTTTAGGAAGCGATCTGGGCGTCTTTCTCGGAGCCGCCGCAAACTTCTCAACTCTCTTTCCGTTCTTTCAACCTCTCGGCGCTTAGCAAGGTCTGCCCGCTCCTGCTCCGTCGATCCAAAAGAAATTGTCCCGCAGCCGTTCAACTTTGAATAGTTCAGGGTAACTATGCGGCCTCTCCATTCTCTGGTGTAGTAATGGTGTCGTGTCCGGTCTCCCTGGAACTGGTCAACCATGACCGTGTGCCGTTCCATGTATCGCGTGCATATAGCCGTCTGTTTGCGTGTCAGCCAGTGTGTCTCCCGTCCAAACCGCTCAAAAAGAGACGGAAGAAAAGTATCGTCAAACCAGCTCATTGTTACGCCTCCATTCGTTCTATCTATTATTATTACAGACACAAAAGAGGATTTGCTAACCTGTTTTCAAATAAAAAAACGGCAGGCCGTAGCCTGCCGCCCTGGTCAACTCAATTCAAATTCCAGCGCTTCAATAATCTCGGCCCGCATAGTTGACGGACGATCCGATATAGCACCCAGCGCCGGCGCTTTCAGACACTCAAAAGCCATATAGGTAACACGTCCGACCGTCGCCGTCTTGACCTGACAGCTTTCACAGTGGAGACATTCACCATTGCAAGCCTTTACTGCTCGGAGCTGGCGCTTTAAGTCGGCAATCTCTTTTTTGGTCTTGACTATTCCGTTACAATTATACGCACTCATTTTACACCCTCCATTTTTCGTTGTTCTATTTGTATTACAGAACGAAAGAGGATTTTGCTAACCAGTTCCATAAAAAAAAGCGGCGGGAAACCCCGCCGCCATGTTTATAATGAATGCGTCTCTTCATACTGGGAAACCGTTTCCTGCAGGCGCTCGCGCTCCCTGTCCAGCTCTGCCAGTCTCTGCTTTGCGTCGTCGTACCGCTCCCGTGCGGCCAGCATATCATCGGCACGCCGCAGTCGGTCATAATGTCCGCGTTTTGCGGTCAGCTTCTCCACGCCGATCAATTCCACAATCTTGCAAAAGTCGTCCTTGTCCAAGTCCAGCAGCAGATACAAAGAGTTGAGCGCCCACAGCTGCCCCTCGTTGATCTGCACGGTCTTCAACCGTTCATTAGCTTCACATAGCATCATAATTCACAGCCTCCATTCTGTGTTCTTGTTCCTATTATCATTACAGACGCTGAATCTGATTTGCTAACCAGAAACAAAAAAAAGAGCGGCGGGAGATCCCCGCCGCTTCTTTTACAGCCAGCCGTCCATCATCTGCTTCAAAATGTGCGCTGCATCCTCTTCGCCGCTGCACATCCCCAGCAGCCGGAGCGCCCGATCCATCCGCCGCCGCAGCTCCGCCACAATTAGAGCTTGCGTCTGCTTGCGGTCTTCCTGGTTGATCCGGTTCTGCTCAAACCCGTAGGCGCGAAAGAGCTGTTCCATGGTTCGCGCTTCGTAAATCAGTTTATCCATCTCCGTCCTCCTGTTCCGTTGTGCGTTACTCTTCTGTTATTATTACAGACGCAGCCCACGATCTGCTAACCGATACGGAAAATTTTCTTGTGCGGCTGGAAAAGAAAACGGGCGGGAGCCTCAGCCCTCGCCCGTCGTCCTTCGTTTACCACCTGACAATAATCATCTTATCGTTGCCGCTATGCTCAATAGCAAATCCGTTGCTCTCCAGGATATCACAAACGGCGCTGCACAGCTTCTCGGACTCAATGCGCATGGAATAGGAAGAGCGCCCCATGTTTGCCTCCTGCATGATGCTCTGCTCCACGCTGGAGACCTTCTTTTCTGCGGCCTCAATCAATGCGGCCTGCCGCATGGCTTCGCAGTTCTTGACCGCCGCTTTTGCGGCCTCGGCGTTGAAATTCATAATCATCATATATCCCTCCATGATTTATCTGTTCGTGTTCTGGATTTCTCTATTCTTATTACAGAAACTTTCCCGGCTCTGCTAACCATTCCAGCAAAAAAAACAGGCCGGAGTTTTGCCCCGGCCTGCCGTTCCATTCAGTATTCCATGTTGTCAGCCAGTCGATTGATCCAGCGATCCAGCGGCGGGATCAGTGGAAAAACATAGTCCGCAATCAGACCGCCCACGGCCAGGATCAGGAGAAACGTGGCCAGGATGCCCAGCCAGATAATAGCGTCTGCGATCATGTTCCCGCCTCCCTCAGATGAAGTACATCTCGCCGTTGATTTCCAGGGCAACGGCTTCCTGCCCCATCTCGTTCTTCAGTTCTTCGCACAGGGAGACGACTTCCTCAATGTGCTGCTGCAGGTCGGCGTCGCTGGCATAGGCGAAAACTACGGTGGTGTTCTCAGCTACCAGACCGGCCACAGGGGAAAGCCAGTAGCCCAGCGCCGGGGTGCTGGTGGCTCCGCCGAAATACTCAGAGAGGGCAGAGGCAACGCGCTTGACCTGCGCGGTGTTGTCGGTGGCCGTGTCCACGCCGTTGGTGGCGGGCACATAGACGGTGATCTTGCTGGAGAGCTTCAGGCAGTTCTTGAGCTTGGCGTTGACGATGTTCATAATTCAAACCCCTTTTCTATTCATGGCCGGCGGCCTGGTGTTGACCGCCGGCTCGGTGTTCCTGTTCTTATTTCAGAATGGTTTTATGAGTTGCTAACCAAAGGAAAAGATTTTTTCAGCAGGCCACGGACTGGAGAGCCGCCCGCATCTTCACGATCCGCTTGTGTACGGCCACATTGGAGATCTTGACCTCGGCGGCAATCTCCCGCTCGGTCATCCCAGCGGCCACGCGCTCCAGGATGGCCTGATCCATCGCGTCCCGCCCGCTCTTGAAGCGTTCCAGGTCAGCCCGGATGATGGCGCTGGTCTCGGTGTTCGTGGTCAGGTCGGCAACTCTGGTCTCGGTGTAGCTCTCGGCCTCGCCGTTGTCGTTGGTAATCTCGAAGTCGGTCGCGGCGGCGTGCTTGCTGTCCTGGTAGAAGATGGCCGCGATGCTGGCGCGGGCGGCGTTGTAAACGATGGAGATCAAAGTGATAACCCTATGCGCGGTTTGGAGTTTCTTACCGTCGGAGACTACGGCAAAGAGAACAACATTAAAGCGAATTTTCTCGGCCTGACCAAAGAGATCGATGGTGTTACCCATCGCGAGGTTGATTTGCGTGATAAATGGGTCGCCACGATCAGCACACAAAAGGGTTGTCCTATGAGCTGCACTTTCTGCGATGTTCATAAATATGGATTTTTCGGAAATGCCTCGCTGCCTGATTTGGAATATCAGATCCGTTATATTATTGAGCACGAGGATGTGCGCTTTACCAACCGCTTCAATGTCCATTATGCCCGTATGGGTGAGCCTACCTGGAACCCCGTTGTGCTGGAATTTACCGAGAACCGACTGGATCAACTGGTTAAGGAATGCGGTCTACACGCAGTCACCATTCATCCTGTTGTTTCTACTATGATGCCCAAAGGAAATCAGCATTTGATTGAGTACCTGCATCGTTGGTGTGAAATCAAGAACAATTTGCGCCATGGTGAAGCTGGGCTGCAACTCAGCATCAACAGTACCTCAGATGAGCAGCGAGCCATGCAATTTAACAGTAAATCTCTGAGTCTGAGAGAGATTGCTGCCATTGCCGAAGGGCTTCCTATGCCGGCTGGCAGAAAGTATACACTGAATTTCGCCGTAACCGAAGAGACAATCCTGGATGCCACTGTTTTAGACAGCCTTTTCGACAAAGAAAAGTTTATCGTCAAGATTACGCCGATCCACCAGACCAATGCTGCTGTCGAAAACCATTACGACATTACCACTACCTACGATAATTATAGTGTCTATACTAAATTTGAGCAGCCTCTTCTGGCTTTGGGATGGGATGTCATTGTTTTCGTTCCCAGCAAAGAGGAAGACTCTGACCGTATTACCTGTGGCAACGCTTTAATTACCCGTGCTGATAAGGCTATTCCTGAAGCCTGATCGAAATAAAACTATGAGGTGAAACAAATGAATACCGAAGTCATGTTCTCGTCAAAAGCTATGGATTGGGCAACACCCCAGGCATTCTTTGACCAGCTGGATTCGGAGTTTCACTTCACCCTTGACCCTTGCGCTGATCATGTCAACCATAAGTGTGAGCGCTATTTCACTAAGGAAGATAATGGACTTGAGCAGTCGTGGGGGGGGGCAGACGGTCTTTTGCAACCCGCCGTATGGCAGAACAATCAAAGACTGGGTGAAGAAGTGCTCCGAAGAAGCTGCGCAGCCTGACACAACTGTTGTCTTGCTAATCCCCGCTCGTACCGACACTACCTACTTTCACGATTATATTTACCAAAAACCCAATGTGGAGGTTCGTTTCATTCGAGGCCGATTGAAATTTGGAGACGGCAAAAATTCTGCCCCCTTCCCCAGCATGGTTGTCATTTTTCGATAAGCAACACATTAAATTATTCAAGGTGATAACATGGCAAAGAAAACTCTTGAACCGGCGCATCACTCCCTTGTATTTGTAGGCGGTCGCACCAGGGAGATTGCCAAAATCTATGACTACGATCGCGATGGTAGAGCTAAGACCGACAAAGAAATCCGGTCTGAGGCTATGTTACATATTCGGGCGTTTGCCGCCGAGCGCAATTTCAAAATTTACTATGTCCGCATCTGGAATAAAGATGGCGTAACCGTTTTTGATGTGGGTAGTCATACTGAGTTTTTCCACTTGATCCCGGAGGTGAATTGGTAGTATGGAGAGTAAACGCATTATAGCTATTGGGGATATCCATGGCTGCTACCATACCATGGTAGATCTACTGCTCAAGGTCAATTATGACAGCGCTACCGACACCCTGATTTTCTTGGGAGACTACATTGATCGTGGCCCATTTAGCTATAAGGTAGTCAAAACCCTTCAAAAGCTCCAGAGCCAGGTAGGAAAAGACAAAGTGATTTGTCTTCGGGGAAATCACGAATCGCTCCCTATGAACTATTCTCATACTGTCTGGATGCGCAATGGCGGAATGTTTACACTTTATGACTACGAAAGAAATGGAGCAGAAATCCAGGAGGACTTTGGATGGTTTCGGTCTCTGCCTTTGTACCATCAAACGGAACAGTTTATCTTCTGTCATGCCGGCCTTACCTATCCTGATTTGATCAGCAACAGCGAAGAAGATTTGCTCTGGGGCAGATCGTGGCTTGAAATTGACGCCAGACCCCGCGAAAAGCGCGTAATTTTCGGCCATACCCCATTTAGAGAAGTTCCTTGCTTTCCGCGAACCGGCGACATTGGTATTGATGGAGGTTGTGTCTTTGGGAATCAACTTTGTGCCATGATCATCCAAAAGAGTGGAGAGTATGACTTCATAACCGTTCAGAAAGCCCCAAAGGATATGGAGGACACCCAATGATCGCTACCAAAAAAAGCAATATCCCTACCGATAAGAAAATTGCTGTTACGACCGAAGAACTGCAGGCCATGCTGAGTTGTGGCCGCTCATCTGCCGTACAGATCGGCCAAATGGCAGAAGCCCGCATCCAAGTAGGCAAGCGTGTCTTCTGGAATGTAGAGAAGGTTAAGACCTATATTGACCTAATTTCAGAGTAAGGAGACTGCCATGTTTGACTATACCAATGTTCATAGCACTCAAAGCATTAAGATCAATGCCGTTACCGGTAGTATTTTGAAAAATCACCCCAAAAGCTGGTTTGAGCAATTCAGTTTGAAGAGTGGGCGAGCCGAGCAACTTCTTCATACAGACGGTCACACTGCTAAAAAGAGGGTATACGAAAAACCTCTATATAGCGGCCCTTATTCCTATGACAGCGAGCGACTGGTTGACGACCCCGAAAATAATATCATCGTTTTACAGATGATGATCTGCGGCGACATGGAAGTAATCGCTGAATGCGTCCGCGCAAAAGATTTTTATAGCGAGGAGGCTCCTTATGGCGAAAACAAGATTTAAGCAACCAAACATCATCGCTATTGAGTATCGGCAGGAACAAGGCGATCCCGATTATGGTTCTTGTCTTTGGGCGAACTTTAACTTTGATTTGGAGCGCTACGATCTAACTATCATGTCCGACTGTGGTAACTACGCTTATAGTTGGGTAGCAACGCCCAATTCCGAGAGTTTTATGCACTTGATGTCAAGAGTTGACCAGGGCTATCTGTTGGATAAAATCGCGGCACGCTGCCAGGTTAATTATGATGAGACTCTTGCGAATGTAAAGGCGCTTATCAGCAGTTATGGAATTGACACAGATAATCCAGAGGATTTGGAAGACCATCCTGAATTGGATATGGAACGTGTACAAGACGCCTGTGATCGCGCAAGTGAAAGTGAATCATATGAGGCGTTACTTAGGGCTTTCAAAGATACTCCTATGGAAATTTGCGATGGGTACGATGTGATTTCTTGTATTGAAATGGATTTTACTGCTAATGCAAAGAAGATCGCCCAGGTTTTTGAGGATTTTATAAAACCTCTTTGCAAACAGTGGTTAGCAAAATATGAATCTAATCTGTAATTGAGGTGAAACGGTTTGAGCGAATGTTATAAGTGCAAGTATAGAGGTTCCGTTCCGGGAGACGCCCATAGCTGCTGTCGTTATCCTGGAAATGAAACTAATCCGTTCGATTTCTTTTCCCAGAAAAATGCACAGAATGCTAAGAAGCTTAATATCAAAGCAGATCCGTATGGAATCGAGATGGGATGGTTCTTTTGGCCGGTAAATTTTGATCCTGTTTGGCTGCGAAACTGCAACGGATTTACTCCAAAAGAAACTTAAACACCTACATACAGCTATTTTTAAGGAGGTAAAATAATGCTTAACCCTCGTATCTGTAGTCTTTTGAATGTCAATGTTGGCGACGTATTCGCTATTGACAACTTCCCCGGCTGTACTTTTACCATTAAGGACAACGGCACCTTCAAGACTTCTCCCCCTGATGTCAAAGGAAGCTCTGCAGCCTTGCTGATGGCGCTTGATCACCCCGATCGCATTTTGGTTAAGCCTATGACCAATCTTGATCATCTTTCTTGGCAGCAAATTGATGAGATTGGAAGATCTGGCAATGCCCGAAAGAAGTTTGCTTTGGGCGCTACAAAGAAAGATTATATGAAAAATGGATTTGTTGCCGTATATCGTATTATCGGCTTCAACCACGATGATTTGGTGTCTGGCGGCAAGTCCCCTATCTCCTGGGAGATGCTTGCGGCCTATAAGGATAGTCGCCCCATGCAGGCCGACGGCACCTCTGTTACCTACGGCGAAAGCGATATGTTTAAGTTCTTAGAGAACGATTTCAGCAACTTTGTTTCCGATGAACTGGCGGCTGTTGCCAAGCCGGTCTATAAACTCTGTGCTGACCGTACCGGTAAACTTCATAAGGTTGTCTGTCGTTTCTGGCTGAAATCTGAGCAGGAGTTGTTTGGCAGAAAGATCTATTCTTACGGTAAGGAAGGTCACTGGTACGAATATTATCAGCAGGAAGACGTTCCTTATTACGCAGAAGATGAAGATGGAGATCGCGTAGCGCAGTGGCTCCGCTCCGCCTATTACAACCGTGGCAACATTTTCTGTTATGTGAGCACAGATGGCTCGGCCGACACTTACAGTGCGTCCTATTCGTTGGCGTTGCTGCCCGGCTTTAATACCTAACCTTCAACTCCCCCCAAAAAAATCCCGCCCACGAGAGTGGGCGGGTAAGAATAACCCGGTTGTAATAAAAGGACTACCTACTATGTATCTGAATATTGTAATCGGCACACCCCTTGTCGATCCTGCATCCCTTTTGGCGTATGACAAGAAAGACTGGGAGTGCATTGAGCAAAAGCAAACCTTATTTACCAACCAGCGTTTTCTTCCCGCAATTCTAACCTGCTTTCTGAAGCCCTGAGCGATCTACCGGATTATGCCGGTAACTCCACTTTTGCCGATGTAATGAAGCAAGTGGCCGGCAGTAAGACGGTGAATAATGTTACCAATAACAGCAAACCCATTGAGCTACAAATTGGTGACACGACAATTTACGGAGCGGATCAGTCTACGGTCAAAGAGCATATCAAGATTACACGCGATATGGTCAATCAGATCGGGCGGATCATTGGAATCGGGAGATAAGATTGGGACGCCCCAAACGGGGCGTCCCTTTCATTAGCAAGGAAGGGAAGACGATGTTTAAGAGCTATGAATTTACCTATCCGGCCACTTCTTGACCGCTTACCAGAAGCCTTTGCCGATCCCGATACAGGCATAGGTGCTGATCTAATGGAGATTGACCCAGATGTAGTAGAGCAAAGCCTTTATGAACAGTTTGCGTCCCACCTAAACGATATAATGAACCTTGAACAAGAAGATTATCCATCAGCAAAAGAATTTGCAACAGAAAAATATTCCGAAGTTGATAAACCATTCCAGCTTTATCCGGGTTTGAGCCGGGACGCCTTTGACTATATTGAGCTGTATATTTTCATTCTTTCCATTTTGTGCGTTGCGATTGCGGCACCTACATTTGCTAATGAGTATCAAACTGGAAGCGACAGCATTATGCGCTGCACAAAAAATGGACGTGTGAAATTTGCTGTTACCAGAATACTTGCTGCTGGCTGTATTTTTGTGGTAGTGTTCATTTTGGGTATGGTGATCCATTTGTCCATTATCAACCTTGCTTTTGGGACAGAGTGTTTGAAAACATCTTTCCAAATGCTATTTTCCATCATAAATCTTCCCAATATCAATTTGGGGCAATTACAAGTGATTTTGGTATTGGCCGGGCTTTTATCTATATTGGCAAGTATTAGTTGCACACTATTTTTATCTGCAAAGTGCAGGGACTCGTTAAGTTCGTTATTGATTTCACTTGCCGTTATGCTCTTACCGACCATCATTTATACCGCATTGGGCAGTTCCGTATGGCTTTCCACGATTTTACCATCTTCTGGTATTGGCCTGCAAAATAACTTCCTCTATCAGCTTTACGGTTTTAATTTCTTGTATGTTGGAGATATGAGCTTTTGGACACCCTACATTATTCTTATTTCAGCAGCGATTGAAATTCCTGTATTCGTCTTTTTGGCGATACGGTCTTATTGTAAGCATCGAGTGGCGTAAGGGCTTTTATCAAGTATTTGATAAATTCAAACGATATTTGTGATACCGCTAAAACTGTTCATCAAACCGATTCATTATAACGGATGCTACACTTTTGCGCCCAAATTGCTCCTTGCCGTTTGGGCGCTTTTTATTGTGAATCGTGTATTCCAATTCTGTAATTTGATTTTAGCATTTATCTCGGGAGGGACATTGAGGAGTCTAAAGGCTAATCCACCCCTTTAAAATCGAATACTTGTCGCCCACTGGCGGAGCTAATGAGTAGAGATCTTGAAGCAGGTTTCCAAAATTTCTTTGCTTCGTATGCCAAGGGTCAAAAAAAGCACGGAGAAACGGCAATCACCATTTCTCCGTGCTATTTTTCGTCTGGTTGGAATTTTACGATGTCATCCAGTTCGCAGTTAAAAAACTTGCAGAGCGTATCCAGGGTATTGGTGGAGACGGATTCGTTCGCCTGCATCCGGCGGATGGTCGAACTGCTGATACCGGCCTTGGCCTGCAAGGTATATGTGGTTGCACCGTGCCGCTTCATGGTTTGCCACAAGGGCTCGTATGAGATCATTCCTGGTCGTTTCCTCCACTTCCTTCTTTACATATCTCTATTATTGCCTATAATGGAGGAGTAGCGTTATAGGCAATATTGCCTATACAAGAATGGCATAAAGTGAAGAGCATGGGAGGAAACAGGATGGAAGTCGTAACGAAAACCTGCTGTATAACGGGCCACAGAGATATTCCAGCGGAGAAGAAGAAATTTGTGGAAGAAGAATTGCGGAAGGAGGTAGCAGCGGCGATTGAGGATGGCTACACTCGATTTATTTCCGGATTTGCCGAAGGTGCCGATCTTATGTTTGCGGCAGTCGTTGCCGAAGCAAAAAAAGAAAATGACGGATTGTTTTTAGAAGCGGCGATTCCCTATGCCGGCCGGCTGAAGACGAAGAACAAAGACTTTCATAGACTGCTGGCTGCCTGCGCTGGTGTGAAAGTGATCTCCGACCACTATGTTCCCTCGTGCTACATGAACCGCAATCGCTATATGGTTGCCCAGTCGCAGCGTGTGATTGCGGTGTATGATGGACGGGACAAAGGGGGGACGCTGTTCACGCTGCGCGATGCCCATGTTCAAGGGCGAGAGATCAGACTCATAGAGATTTGATTTCAAGGGCAAAACATAAAGGCCGCGTGGGGCTTTTGCATCCCATGCGGCCTTTAATTCAAATCCTGAGTACCGTTACAGTAGTGATTCTATCAGTTGATAGATGTCGGTGAATGGATTAACGGCAATCCCAAACGGTTTATTGCAGTCATTTTGAATATGGTATTGTTCTACACGCTTGGCGTTCTGAATCGCATCAGTTGTATGTTCAGATAACTGCGCATACACATCGCCGGCTTTTTCATAATCCGGGAGGTAGGCGGTCAAGGCTGTCATCACTGCAGGGTAATCTTTGAAAAATTTTGTTGTGTACTGGAAATGCAGCAGATACCAAAACTCAAAGCAAGGATTCGAGATCGCAATGTGAATTCCCTTTGCATCTGCCAGTTTCCTTGCTCTGGAGAGTAAGTTGTCTTTGGCGGCGATAGGATCAGGATTATTATAGTTTACATCACCGTCAGCAACGACCCACACCGCATCCCCATTTGATGCAGAAATCTGATTTTTACTTTGATATTCCACGGCTTTCCGAATCAGGCCAAGGTAATCGGTTTCACCTCCTTTGGTGCGGCTGCCGACTACACGAATGTCAATATTGGTCTGGCGGCTGCGATAATGTTCAAAATATTTCGGTTCAGTTTGAGAACCCTCCGTCACAATCAGAATGACAGGTTTTAGTTTTCTGCGCCGCTGCCCACGCTTTTCAATTTGTCCGCGTGCCATTTTACAGCCCTCCCTTGATAAAGGGAATCGCACCAAAACGGCCGATCAAATAACCCTTTTCTACTTTAGTGTCTTTGCGAACAGAAAAATCGTAAAGGGAGAACAGATCGGTGGCTGCTGTCTGCTCGTCTTTTTCTGTGAACCAAATTTGATCTCTTCTCAACAAATCCAAATCAAGAAGATTGGTGCTGTGAGATGTGAAGATCAACTGAGCACCCTTTGGATTGAATTCTGTGCTGTCAAACAAGGATACCAGATGCCTGGTCAATAGAGGATGCAGATGTGCGTCCATCTCATCAGCCACAAGAAGCGTTCCCTGGTCTAAAGCCTTTTTCACAACGCCGATCAGTTTGAAATAACTGTTGGTGCCGTCAGATTCCTCTGCCATATTTAACGCATAGGATAATGCATTTCCATTGGTATCCTGTACCGTGTGAATGGCCTCAATATTTGCAAAGCTGTCACCGTGCTGCGAAGGAGCAGGCTCTGCATCGCGCATTTGCAAAGCCTGTATTCCCAAATCTGCAACACGCAGCATAGATGCGATCACACGCCGGTAATCATCATCTTTCAGCTGCTCTGCCTCAAGCCCATAAGCGTCCGCCACGGAATTCTTCGTGATAATCTGACAAGAAGCGAACCACTCCAAAACCGGAATCACTTTAGAGTAACTCCAGTTTGATGCAACTGACAAGTAGAGTTTGTTCGCAGAAGTGCGCTCCTTGAGCGTGTTTTGTTCATCTATATCCACCGTAAAACGAAAATCTTTGGTATTTTTCCTCTCAAAAATAAGCGCCTGTCTGCCGTTGGGATAGTAATATAGGTATTCTTCTGTAACAGCCTTATCTGTCACAGAAAAACCATACGCATATCGGATACCTTCAGTGGTAAAGATGACCTCAAAGCTGCTGGGGCGCGTTGGCGTTTCCGGATCAAACTTGAAAGGCGAACGGCCAATGGTCTTATGAAGCTGCTGGTTATGTGAGGTCAGCACATAGTTTACCATGAACCAGAACGCGTTTAGGACATTGGACTTCCCCGAAGCATTGGCTCCGTAAATGACAGCAGACTTCAAATAGCTTTTATTTCCATCCATGATAAGATGCTCTGGATGCTCATTATCCTTGCTGGCCAGCAGGGATAATACAACCTTATCTTTGATGGATAGAAAATTCTCCACACTAAATTGAATCAGCATAAGCGACCTCCTAAACCTTTTCATTTATATATTATAGCCCGTATTTTGTGAAAAATCAACGCAAACGCAAAATAAATTCTTTGAAATGGGAATTTGGAAGGAAGCCTATGTGATAAAGATATACAGCGGTAGATCTGATAATGACAAAAAAGAAACCTGGAGAGCAGTTCGTTACTACTCTCCAGGCACTTTTGCTTTTACAGGTTCTGCCGGATGATCCGCGTGATGATGCCCACGGCCACGCCCCGCTCCATATCCAGACGGGTGACGGCAAAGGAAACGTCATCCTTCTTTCCGGGCATCCGGTAGTCGTAGCAGGAGTGGGCTACCGCATTGACGCCATTGGCGAGCCGGACATAGACCACGCCTTTATGAACATCTGTGACCTTTCCGGCGTACTTGCCCTGGATGCGGCACTTCTGCAGGTTGTCCCGGTCAGTGTTTTCCGAAGTGCTCTTGATGTCGGCCCGGATGCCCAGGTCCTCCAGACTGTTGCGCCGTACACTGAGGATACGGACCAGCACTTCATCGCCCACAGCAAACCGCTCATGGGCGTCGCCGATCCAGTCCCAGGCAAGGTCGCGGGCCAGAATGGAGCATTCCACGCCGAACACCTCCACACGGACGACCTTTTCCGCCACAGCGATGACCCTGGCCTGGACAATGCGGCCCTCGTAGACGCGGTACATCCCATCGGGGTCAAGGTCGAAATAGAAGGTCTGGCGCTTGCGCATCATGGCCTCCCGGCGGCTGGCTACCACGCTGCGGGTCTTGGAGTCGATGCCCCGCACCACAAAGTCAATGTCGGCGCCCAGCATATTCCCCAGGATCTTGTTTTGGCGCAGCATCAGGTCAGTGTATTCCTGGCCGGAGGGGCTGCGGCCCAGATTGATCATCATTTCTTTCAGGGGGATGATGATGCGGAATCCCTTGTAGTCCACCACAGCCACCGTCTTTCGGTTGTCCAGCTGCTCAATGCCGCCCAGCTTGCCGGTGAGGATGCGGCGGGTGCGGTAGGCGTTGTGGATCTCATGCCAGATGATGTCCTCACGGTCTTCCTGCGTCTCCACATCTTCCCGGCTGCGGATGGTCAGGATCGAGGGCTCACTGCGGCGGGGAGCGGCGGTGCGCCTGGGAGTAGAAGTGGGAGCAGGGGCGGCCTCTGCCAGCGGTTCGGCCAGCGAGGCAGGAACTTCTGCCGCAGCCGCCTCACCGTCATCAGACGGCGCATCTTCCCCAGTAGGAGCCATCGGCGCAGGAGGCTCTGCTTCTGCGGGAACTCCTTCCGCCGGCTCCGTACTCTCAGCCGGTGCGGTCTTTTTCCTGCGGGTGGCCCGCTTGGGCTTGGGCGGTTCCGGTTCCTCAGCCGCTCCAGAAACAGGCTCACTGGGGACATCGGCTGCACCATCATCAGCGGGAACAGCAGAGGCACCTTCGCCATCATCACTGTCAGAGCCCTCTGTCAGAGCGGCGTCATCATCGCCGGGAAGGGCGTCTGCCACCGTAGCATCGGTGTCCATCTCACCAAACATCTCGCTTTCGGTGAGTTCCGGGAGGCTGCCGTCATCCTCAATGGTGGGTGCTTCTTCATCCGGCTGGTCCATAGAGGCCAGCAGCTCATTCAAATCGCCGCCATCAGCGGGTGCCGCCATATCAGCCTGCGCTTCATCAGGGGGCGGAGCGTTCTCCACGGTAACCGTGGTCTCAGGTGCGGTATTTTCCTGCTCAAGCAATTCTTTTTTCTTGGTTGCCATAAGTAAAAACCTCCTTATGTTGTGAATTTAAGAAAGGATCGAGTCCTTGTCTGTGGTGATGATCCCGTCCGGGGCCTCGGAAGCAGGCGGTGACGGGGGCGATTTCGGGGCAGCCGGCGTACCGGAAGATTTCGGTTTTCTCTTTGCCGCCGGCTTCTTGGGGGCGCTTTCCTTCGGCTTGGGGGCCGGGGGCGGCGCGGCGGCAGGTTTCGGCTGCGCTTGTTCCTCCAACTCGCGCCATTCAGGAATGTGCGCGGAGGCTTTGCAGTCGCGGAGCTTGGAGGATTCCGGATGCTTGGAGTAGCGTCCATGGGAAAAATCAATGCTTCGGGGGGCGGCAAACTCCGCCGCCGGGATATGGTCTATTTCATTCTCCCGGCCTTGCTCCATATCCTCCGGCTGCTCACCGTCACCGCCGACAACGCGGCGGTTCCGCAGGTACTTCAAAAAGGTGACCAGGAACTGCGAAAGGCTCTCCCCGGATATGCCGATCAAAGCGACCAGCCCTACCGGAAGAGCGGTCAGGCACAAAATGATGATGCGGGTGGTCAGCCCAAACGGAAGGAACAGAAAAACCGGCGCCCCGATGGCAAACACCAGGATGCCGGCCTCGATCACATTCCGCGCACGGAACATACCGCCGAAAAAAGTGCCTGTTTCTATAAAATTCGGCGGTATGATATAAGTATCATGGTCGTTTTTGTTGCTCATGTATTACCTCGTTTCCGCAGCCGAGGGGCAGGTCAGCCTATGATCCAGAAAGGACCGCCTGCTCCAGCACGGCGGCTTGCTTCGTTTAGGATGATGGATAGATCCCAGAGCTGTTCGCTGCGCTTGTAGCTGGCCGGGTCCGCCACCATGATCTGACCGTCTTTCACGCCACGGAGAACGATAAAATGCCCGGATGAAGTAAAATGGCCCTCTGCCATAATCGCCACCACCAGCTTTCCTTCAGCCAGGGCGTCCAATATCCGCTGGGGTTCGGAAGTCGTACAGCCGGATACCGGCAGGCCCCATGCTTCAGCGGCGGCGGGGATCAATGCGTGATACCCATAGCTTACGCCTCCTTCCAGTGGGTATATTGCGGCGGCCATCAGCCTGTCCACTGACCACCAGAGAACAGAGGCGTCACATAAGCCATGATGAATCCGAGACCATTGAGGACGGCCCAGGTAATGCAGATGCGCTTCAGCCACGCCCGGCTCTCATCGACTGTCCGGCCGGAGCGCGAAAAGTTCATAAGCAGAAGCGCCACCGAGGCGGTCACGATGGCCGCAATGGTGGAGATGGCGAGAATCTGCGTGTAGACATCCTGCATAATTTCCTTGGCCTTCGTCCAAACATCGGTTGCAGCAAATGCCGGCTGACAGAACATCATCGCCATCATCACACAGAGGAACGCCGTATAGGCGATCCGGCCGATGGAAACTCGACGAGGCGGGCTGCTGTCATCTTCCCGCCGCTGCTGTTGAGGTGTTCTCAGTTTTTTCAATTTTGCGGACCTCCAATCCAAATGTGATGTTCATTGCTCAAAAAGCAAAGAAGGAGCCCGCATCCGTTGTGCAGATGTGGACTCCTTCTCAGGCCAAAGACCGTTTGGGCAGCAAAAAAGCACCTCGAAAAAGGTGCTGTTCACTGCCTGTATTCAGTTTTGGGTGCAAGTTTGAGCATATTCAGTCTAACACATAGGGATTTACGGCTCAAGGGCAGGAACGCGCCAATTTCAGTCCCGAATTGTGCCAATTACTTGCCCGCCTTTTTTTCGGTGGCTTTTGGCTCCGGGAAGAACTGCTCCAGCACATCCAGACTGTCCTTAGAGGTGTAGCCCCACAGCACCGAACTGAGGGCGTCAATGGCCTCCCGCCGCTTGCGGTAGTAGGTGCGGAAGGAGATGTCCCGAATGTGCGGACGCAGGTTCTCGATGATTTCCTCCACATTCTTCAGCTGCTGGGGAGAGAGGAAAGAGTAGTACAGCAGCCAGTAATACGCCTCGCCGTTCTTATGGCGGGTGCGGAGCAATTCGACTGCCGAATCCAGGAGCTTCAGCATCTTGTGGCTGCGCTCAATGCACTTGGCATGGTGCTCAATGTCACTCCCGTTCAGGTCTGCGCCGGCCAGATAGACGGAATCCAGAAATTCCTCGATGGAAGTGCCGTATTCGATCTCGAACTTGGCCCGCACATGCTGGACGGAAATCTCCAAGCTCCAAACCACATCGCGGTATTTTTTCAGCAGTTTCCAGGTATCATGGTATAGAGGGTTCTCAGCGACATCTTTTTCAACAAATTTCTTCATGGTAAGACCTCCTTGTTCAATTCTCCGCTGAGGGAGAGAGTGTAAGTTCAAAAGTGGCGACCTGCTTGTTCCCACACAGAACAGCAAGGCCAAAACGCATCAGGGACTGCTCTCGCGCGCGGGGGAGTAAATCTTCCCGACAGTCGCCCGATAAGGGATATAACTTGTAGCGAGAGAGCGGGCAGCCAAAGCACAAAATCCCTTGTGCCATCAGGATTTGCGCCATTTTCTGAAGGATAATTTCAATGTGCGATTTTGAAACGCTGGCGAGTTCATCTGAAACGATGACCTCATGCTCCAAGGCGGGGGCGTCGTGGCCTGCGCTGTCCTCCTTCGGGAGTTCCAGGCGTATGTTAAGCGTCATAGCGACCTCCTCTTTATCCACCATCACATCCGAAATCTCGAACATGGTGGACAGATATTTTTGCAGATAGATTACGCTGCCATGCCGGCCAGGGAAGGACATGAGGGAGATGTAGTCCAGCGCGGCCAGCTTTTTCAGGACACGGCCGACTGTCGCCCGGGACAGCCCCCAGCGGGCAGCCAGCTCGGTGTAGGTGACAAGGGGATTTCCGGTGCCGTTGCGGAAATAGACCACCGGCCCCAGGTCTGACCCCTGCACCTGATTGTCGTTGTAGATGGCGGATACCCACAGGTCCAGCACAATGTCCATCTCGGAGCAGCGGTCTGAACTGATGAGGTCGGTGGCAACGGAAACCGGCAGGAAGAAAAAGCCGGTGTCCTTCTGGCAGGGGGCATTGTACTCCAGGACCGTATTATGCCGCGCCCAGTCGCAGATCTTATAGCGGACTACATTCCCGCGGCCCAGTGTCTGAAAGGAAATAAGGTTCTGCTTCTGCAGCCGTTCCAGTACGGCCAGCGCCTGGCACTGGAACCGGGTACGGAACCATTGGGACAGCTCCTTGAGGGTGCAGACCCATTCGCCAGGGTAGACGGTATAGCTGATGCCGTCGATGCGGCGATATGAGGTGCGGAAGTTTGCGTAGCTGCAAAGTACCGTAAAATAAAAAAGGCCGGAGCCTCCGCTTACGCGAATGCTCCGGTCCTCCATCAGAAAGCGGACGAACTGCCGGTATATCCGGCAGCGTGGGTAATCCACAATCTGTTTAATTTGTAATTGATAGGTTGGCATGGCTTTCTCCTTTTTATATATAAGGTATGAAATTGGAAAGGCCAACGAAAAAATCGTTGACTTGAACATCTTGGGGGCTTATGTTATTATTGTATTGTAAAAAGAATCGGCTGGGGGCTTTGTCGATTGGGTTCAGCTGATTGCTCTGAATGGCTTTCGTTGTTCTAAGGCACACAGCATTTGGGATGTTCTCCATTGCTCTACAATGTATCAGTCGATTTTTTGGAAATATTTTACAAAAAATTTTGTTTGGGATTTTTTGTAAAAATGCTCAAAAAAAGGACGGGAAACCGGCCTACAACTTTCTACAACTTTTTTACAACTTTTGCCCCGAACCAGACGGCACAGGAGGACACACTATGGAATCCAAAAAGTTAGAAAAACCTCGTGAAAACGGCACTTTTTCGACCGTACAAGGCGTGATGAAACCGGATGAAGAGGGTAGAAGGGTGTTCCCCACCATGAAGCCCCTGGAGAAGGTGGAGGCTCCCAAGGCCGCCGCTGCTCCCGCCGCTTCTGTGGACGTGCCCCGGGCTGAGGCCGGTCCCATTGACTTCTCCAAGGTGGAGATCGAGCCCCTGTTCAAGGACGAGGTGGACTTTGACACCTTCTCCAAGTCCGACTTCCGGGCCGTCAAGGTGAAGGAGTGCACCGCGGTGCCCAAGAGCAAGAAACTGCTCAAGTTCGTTCTGGACGACGGCACCGGCACCGACCGCGTGATCCTCAGCGGTATCCACGACACCTATGAGCCTGAGGAGCTGGTGGGCAAGACCCTGATTGCCATTACCAACCTGCCCGCCCGCAAGATGATGGGCATCGACTCCTGCGGCATGATCATCTCCGCCATCCACTATGAGGAGGGCCAGGAGAAGCTTCACTGCCTGATGGTGGATGACCACATCCCCGCTGGCGCCAAGCTCTATTGATTATAAAAAATGGGCTGCTGCAAACCTGCAGCAGCCCATTTTTTTGCCTGAAACAGAAGGGCCTGTTGCAAAATGCGCAGCTCGTACAAAGACCCGTCATTCCGAGAAAAACGGCCGCCCGGTGGGCGGCCGTTTTTCGTGGGAATCCGCCCCTTTTGCCGGGGAAACGGATTGCCACGCCAGTGTGCGCACTGGCTCGCAATGACAGGCTTGTGCAAAACAGCTATTTTGCAACAGGCCCTTGTAAGAGTGGCAATTAGCAGCTGGCGCCGCCGATGACCGTCTTGTTCATGATAGTATCCTTGTCAATGGAGCCGTGGAGCAGCTTGTCCTCCACATAGTCGAAGCCCAGGCGAGCGATGGTGTCGGAGAAACGCTCACCAGTCTGACCCTCATCCCGGAAGAAGAGAATGGCCTTCTCTACCAGGGCGATGACCTCCTCCTCGCTGGTGAAGATCTTGGACATGGGCCGGCCGGCGGCAACCTTCTTGCCCCAGCGGCCGCCCAGATAGATCTTGTAGCCGTAGGTGCTCTCGGTGTAGGCGCCGAAGGGGCACTTCTCCAGGCAGCGGCCGCAGTGGTTGCATTCGCTGGTATCAATGACGGCCTTGCCGTCCTTCATGGACACGGCGTGGATGGGGCAGGCCTTCTCGACCTGGCACACCTTGCAGCCCTTACACTTGTTCAGATCGGGCTCGGGTACCCGCTGGCCGATGATGCCCAGGTCGTTCAGGTCGGGCTTGACGCAGTTGTTGGGGCAGCCGCCTACGGCGATTTTGAACTTGTGGGGGAGGGAAACATCGTGGTAACCCTTGTAGAACAGTTCATGGAGCTTCTCGCTAAGAGCAAAGGTGTCGATCAGGCCGTACTGGCAGGTAGTACCCTTGCAGGAAACCACCGGACGTACCTTGGAGCCGGTGCCGCCCACGTCCAGACCGGCGGCGCTGAGGAACTCGATGAGGGGCTCCACATTCTCGTAGGGCACACCCTGGATCTCCAGGGTCAAACGGGTGGTCATGGTGACCTCGCCGGAGCCGAACTTCTCAGCGGCCTCGGCCACGGCGGCGTGCTCGGCACCGGTCAGCTTGCCGTTGCGGGTAATGACCCGGACATTGAAGCAGTCAGGGGTACGCTTATCCCACAGACAGCCCAGACCCTTGAGGCGCTTGACCTCGGTGGGAGGCAGAGCAGCACCGGCGGGACGGGGGACCTTCACCTGATTGAAGGTGACGCCGCCTTCCAGAACCTTGGTGTTGGTGTAGCCATAGAACTTCAGCTTGCTCTGGAGGAAGTAGCCACGCTTGCCACGGTTGCACACCAGCAGCAGCTTTTCGTCCTTATCGATGCCTTCCAGAGGTCCGTTGACCTTGCCCAGCTCCACCCAGTGGGCGCCGGGGATCGAGGAGGTGGGCAGCACGTCGATCACCTTGTAGTCCTTGGCGGCGCCGGCCAGATACTCGGCGGGGGTGAAGGACTCCAGCACGCCGACCAGCTTGTTTTCCAGCACATAGCAGGCCTGGACAAAGGGGTGGATGGCGGTGGAGAAGGGGGGCGCATAGGCCAGATCCAGATCGTTAAAGGCGTCAATGGTCAGACCGGTGGACAAACCCACCACGGCGATGTCCACCATCTTGTCCACCGCGCCGGAGCCCAGAACCTGGATGCCCAGCAGCTTGCGGGTATTGCGGTCGGCGATCAGCTTGGTGAGGAAGCTGGAGGCACCGGGATAGTAGTGGGCCTTATCGTCGCAGGCGCACACCACGGTAATGGGGTCAAAGCCCTCGGCCTTGGCCTGAGCCTCGGTGAGACCAGTGCGTCCGGCGTTGAGCTGCGGCAGCAGCTTCACCACGCCGGTGCCCAGGCAGCCGCCGTAGGGGGTGTCGGTACCGGTGATGGTCTTAGCCAGCGCACGGGCGGTGATGTTGGCGGTGGAGCCCATGGCCGACCACTGGGGCTTGCCGGTGAGACGGTTGTACACCATGGCGCAGTCACCGGCGGCGTAGATGTCGGGCAGGTTGGTGCGCATCTCCTTGTCTACCACCACGGTACCCTTGAAGAGCTCAATACCGGTGTCCTTCAGGAAGTCGGTGGCGGGGCGCACGCCGATGGCAAGCACTACCACGTCAGCAGCAATGGCGCCGCCGTCGGTGACGATGCCGGTGGCCTTGTCAACGCCGGTAACGGACTGGATGCGCTGGCCGGTAATCACGCGAATGCCGGCGTCTTTCAGCTTCCGGCGGGCAAAGTCGGCCATCTCGGGGTCAAAGGCGTTGGGCATGATCTGGTCGGCAAAATCCACCACAGTCACGTCCAGGCCCTGGGAGAGCAGGTTCTCGGCAATCTCCAGGCCGATAAAGCCTGCGCCCGCCACCACGGCCCGGCGGCAGTTGTTGGTGGCCACATAGTCCCGCAGGCCCACCGCGTCGTCGGGGGTGCGCATGGGAAACACGCCGGGCAGATTCTTGCCAGGCATATCGGGCACCACAGGAGCAGCGCCGGTGGCAACGATCAGCTTGTCATAGTGTTCGGTAAAGCTCTGGCCGTCCCGCAGGCCGCTTACCGTCTTAGCGGCAGGGTCCACATGGGTGACCTCACAGCCGGTGACCACCTGAGCGCCGGTGAGCCCGGCATATTTCTGGGGGGTGTTGACAATCAACTCCTCCCGGCTGCCGATGGCGCCGCCCACATAATAGGGCAGGCCGCAGCCGGCATAGGAGATGTCCTGACCTTTATTTAATATGATGACTTCTGCTCTGCGGTCCTCACGCTTGATTTTAGCAGCGGCCTTCGTACCGGCAGCTACGCCGCCAATGACCAGAATACGCATCTTTCTTCCCCGTCCTTATTGACAAATTTTTGTGTCACGCTTGTA
Source organism: Flavonifractor sp. An4 (assembly GCF_002161755.1). Taxonomy (NCBI): domain Bacteria; kingdom Bacillati; phylum Bacillota; class Clostridia; order Eubacteriales; family Oscillospiraceae; genus Flavonifractor; species Flavonifractor sp. An4. Next base: position 67,911 of record NZ_NFIL01000009.1, read on the forward strand.
ATCAGTATAGCACCCCAGTATAATAAAATAAAGTTTTTAAAACTTATTGATTGATCGAAAAAAATTATAGGGGTGACGGACCATGGTGGACTATCGTATCCGGACCTTTCTGACCCTGTATGAGACCATGAATTACCGGAAAACAGGGGAGAAGCTGTGCATGAGCCAGCCGGCGGTAAGCCAGCAGATCCGGGGCCTGGAGGATAAGTACGGCTGCAAGCTGTTTGTATATGATGGCCGACAGCTTCATGCCACCCCTCAGGCCCAGCGGGTAGCGGAGTACGCTCGTACGGCCCTTTACAATGAGCAGCGCCTCCAGCAGGAGCTGGTGGAGACAAAGGTCCGGGAGATACGGATCGGAACTACAAAAACCATCGGAGAATTTGTGGTGGCGGAGGCCCTGAGCCGGTATATCTGCCATTCTGACAGCAATCTGAAAATCTCCGTGGATAATACTGCCGCCCTGCTGGGACAGCTGGAGCATGAACAGCTGGATTTTGCCCTCATCGAGGGGGCCTTCGACCGAAGTCGGTTCGGCAGCCGCCTGTTTCGCCGGTCCAAATTTGTAGGTTTATGTCGAAGGGACCATCCCTTTGCCGGACGTACGATTCCACTGACGGCACTGGAAGGCCAGTGCCTGGTGGTACGGGAGGAGGGATCGGGGACCCGGGGTATTCTGGAGAATGTGCTGGCTGAGCGAGGGTATTCCCTGGATCTGTTTTCCCGGGTAATTTGCGCAAACCAGTTTTCGCTGATCACCCGGTTTGTGGCGGAAGGGTGCGGCATCACCTTTGCCTATGAGCCGGTAGCGGCAGGTCAACCGGAATTGGCCTTTTTCCACCTGGATTGCCTGGATGAAACCCGGGAATTCAGCCTGGTTTACCTGAAAGGGACCCATATCTTCCCGTTGGTGAGGGAGGTGCTGGGTGAGCTGACCCCGTCTGATCTGGAAGAAGGGGCAGAATGATCAAAAAATGCTTGCAATGAATGCCTTGGTATGGTAAACTATACCGGTACCAGAAAGTGCAGCCAATATTCCGGCAGGAAGCCGGAGCACCCGACCAGAGTCGGGACACACGCAGAAACGAGCCTGGTGCATGATTTGATTTGTTGTGTAGGGATACTAGGAAGGTATCTGTTCCCCCAAGGGGAGCGGATACCTTCTTTTTTTGCAAAGGAGCGCGGATATGACGCTGGAACAGTTTTTCAAGGAGGTCCCCCGGGCGGCTCTGGCCTTTTCCGGCGGGACAGACTCCGCCCTGCTGCTGTGGGCGGCCAAGACCTACGGCTGTGACGTGCGGGCCTATTACGTCAACACCGTTTTTCAGCCCGCCTTTGAGCTGGCCGACGCCCAAAAGCTGGCGAAGGAGCTGGAGGTGCCCATGACGGTGGTGGAGGCCGACGTGTTGGCGGTGCCTGAGGCGGCGGTCAACGGACCCCGGCGGTGCTACTACTGCAAGAAGGCCCTGTTTAGCACCCTGTGGAAGCGGGCGGCAGAGGACGGCTATACCGTGTTGCTGGACGGCACCAACGCTTCGGATGACGCCGGAGACCGGCCGGGGATGCAGGCCCTGCGGGAGCTGGAGGTGCGCTCCCCCCTGCGGGAGTGCGGCATCACCAAGGATCAGGTGCGGCAGATGTCCAAAGAGGCGGGGCTGTTTACCTGGGACAAGCCGGCCTACGCCTGCCTGGCTACCCGGGTGCCCACCGGCACCGCCATTACCCGGGAGGCCCTGGAGAAGGTGGAGCGGGGGGAGGACGCCCTCTTCAAGCTGGGATTCACCGACTTCCGGGTGCGGCTGCTGGGGGACGCCGCCCGCATCCAGCTGCCGGAGGCACAGATGGAGAGAGCCGTTCAGCTGCATGATACCATTGCCAAGGCGCTGGAGAGGGATTTCTCCGCCGTCCTGTTGGATCTGAAGGGGAGGTAAGCAAATGGACAACAAGCATGACATTCTGGAGCTGCTGCGGGCGGTTTCGGCGGGAAACACCAGTCCGGAGGACGCCCTGTTGGAACTGAAAACCAAGCCCTTTGAGGACCTGGGGTACGCCAAGGTGGACTTCCACCGCTCGGTGCGCCAGGGCGCGGCGGAAGTGATCTACGGTGCGGGCAAGACCCCGGAGCAGATTGCCGGGATTGCCGCCGCCATGGGGGAGCGGGGCTGTAAAAATATCCTTATCACCCGCATGGGAGAGGAAGCTGCCCGCTTCGTGGAGCAGTCGGTCCCTCTGGACTACCGTCCCATCCCCAAGCTGGGTATTGCCTTCCCCGGCCCCCGGCAGGAGCTGGGACACATCGTGGTGGCCACCGGTGGTACCAGCGATATGCCGGTGGCGGAAGAGGCCGCCCTCACTGCTGAGGTAATGGGCAACAAGGTTACCCGGCTGTATGACGTGGGCGTAGCGGGACTCCACCGGCTGCTGTCCAACCTGGACGTCATGATGAGCGCCCGGTGCGTTATCGCGGTGGCGGGCATGGAGGGGGCCCTGGCATCCGTGGTGGGCGGTCTGGTGGACTGCCCGGTGGTGGCGGTGCCCACCAGCGTGGGCTACGGCGCCAGCTTTGGTGGTCTGTCCGCCCTGCTGGCCATGCTCAATTCCTGCGCTTCCGGGTGCAGCGTGGTCAATATCGATAACGGCTTCGGCGCGGGCTATTTGGCCAGCATGATCAATCAGATGGAGGGATTAAAATGAAAACCTTATATATTGAATGTAATATGGGTGCGGCGGGGGATATGCTCATGTCCGCTCTGTACGAACTGCTGGAGGACAAGGAGGGCTTCCTGAATACCATGAACAGTCTGGGTCTGCCTGGCGTTCATCTGGAGGCGGCATCCGCCGTCACCAGCGGCATCAGCGGCACCCATATGAAGGTTACCGTCCACGGCGAGGAAGAGGACGAGCACCTCCATCATCACGAGCACGATCATGACCATGACCACGAGCATGAGCATCATCACGACCATGATCATTGCCACGACCACGAGCATGAGCATCATCATGAGCACGATCATGACCACCATCACGACCATGACCATGACCATGAGCACCACCACCATCACCACGCCACCCCCGGCCACATTGCCCACCTGATCGACCATCTGCCCCTGCCGGAGGAAGTCAAGACCCACGCCAAGGCGGTGTATGACGCCATCGCCCAGGCGGAGGCCAAGGCCCACGGTTGTCCGGTGGGGGAGGTCCACTACCATGAGGTGGGGGCTCTGGATGCGGTGGCCGACGTGGCCGGCGTGTGCTACGCCCTCTATCTGCTGAGACCCGACAAGATCGTGGTGTCTCCCATCCATGTGGGCAGCGGCACGGTAAAATGTGCCCACGGCATTATGCCGGTACCCGCCCCCGCCACCGCCGCCCTGCTGGCTGGTGTGCCCACCTACGGCGGCGAGATCAAAGGAGAGCTGTGTACCCCCACCGGGGCGGCTCTGCTGGCCCATTTTGCCCAGTCCTTCGGTTCCATGCCGGTGCTCAATGTGGAAAAGGTGGGCTACGGCGTGGGTACCCGCCAGTTTGAGCAGGCCAACTGCGTCCGGGCCTTCTGGGGCGAAAGCCAGGAGGGTAGCAACGGGGAGATCGTGGAGCTGGTGTGCAACATCGACGATATGACCGGCGAGGCCCTGGCCTTTGCCGGGGAGCAGCTGCTGGCGGCAGGTGCTTTGGATGTGTATTCCGTTCCCGGTACCATGAAGAAGGGCCGTCCCGGCCATGTGCTCACCGTGCTGTGCGATGCAGGCAAAGAGCGGGAACTGGCTCAGGCTGTCCTGCGCCACACCACTACCAACGGCCTGCGGGTCCGCCGGTGCGAGAAGTATTTCCTCACTCCCGGCAGTAAGACGGTGGATACCCCCTGGGGGACTGTCCGGGTCAAGACGGCGGAGGGCTTCGGCATTTCCCATGCCAAACCGGAGTATGAGGACGCTGCCGCCCTTGCCCGTGCAAACGGGCTGCCCCTGGCGGTGGTACTGGAAGAAGTAAAAAAGGGCCTGTAACGGAAAGGAGCCACCCATGAAACGAATTCTGACTCTGATTCTGAGCCTGGCCCTGACCGCCGGTATGCTGGCGGGCTGCGGCGGCGGAAACACGGCTGCCACCACCACCCCTCAGACCGGCAGCAAGGACAGTGTGATTATTGCAATGGGCACCACCTCCGAGCCGGAGGCCGGATTTGACCCTGCCTACGGTTGGGGGGCTGGTGAGCACGTCCATGAGCCCCTGATCCAGTCCACTCTGACGGTAACCAACACCGACCTGACCATCGGCTACGACCTGGCCACCGACGTCCAGGTCAGCGACGACGGCCTCACCTGGACGGTCAAGATCCGGGACGATGTGAAATTCACCGATGGGGAGCCCCTGACCGCCTCCGACGTGGCCTTTACCTACAATACCGTCAAGGCAGCCAGCTCGGTGAACGACTTTACCATGCTGGACAATGCCGAGGCGGTGGACGACACCACCGTAGTATTCCATATGGCTACCCCCTTCTCCATCTGGCCCTACACCATGGCCATCGTGGGCATCGTGCCTGAGCACGCCTACGACCCCGCCACCTACGGCCAGAGCCCCATCGGCTCCGGCCGGTACATCCTGAAGCAGTGGGACAAAGGCCAGCAGGTGATTTTGGAGGCCAATCCGGACTACTATGGCGAGGCTCCTGAAATGAAGCAGGTGACCATTCTCTTCATGGAGGAGGACGCCGCATTCCTGGCGGTCCAGGCCGGTCAGGTAGATCTGGCCTATACCTCCGCCACCTATTCCGACCAGAGCCCGGCCGGCTACAGCCTTGTGGCCTACGACAGTGTGGATAACCGGGGCTTCAATCTGCCGGTGATCGAGGGCACCCTTACCGGCGACGTGCTGGTGCGCCGGGCCATCAACATCGGCATCGACCGGCAGGAGATGATCGACAACGTGCTCAACGGCTACGGTACCCCAGCCTACAGCGTGTGCGATCAGATGCCCTGGTATAATCCGGCCTCCGAAGTGGAGTACGATCCGGAAGGGGCTGCCGCCCTGCTGGATGAGGCTGGCTGGATTATGGGAGCTGACGGCGTCCGGGAGAAGGACGGCGTAAAGGCCACCTTGAACCTGCTCTATCCCACCAGCGACTCGGTGCGTCAGGCCCTGTGCGCCGACTTCGCTAACCAGCTGGGAGAGCTGGGCATCTCCTGCACCATGGAAGGCGTGGGCTGGGACACCGCCTATGACCGGGCCCAGACCGAGCCCCTCATCTGGGGCTGGGGCGCCCATACTCCCATGGAGCTCTATAACATCTATCATACCATTGGGGATACCGGTACCGCTCAGTATTCCCCCTATGCCAATTCCGCTGTGGATTCCTACATGGATCAGGCTCTGCTCTGCGACCATCTGGAGGAGTCCTATGAGCTGTGGCAGAAAGCCCAGTGGGACGGCACCACCGGCGTTACCCAGGACGGGGACATCCCCTGGGTGTGGCTGGTGAATGTGAGTCACCTGTACTGGGTGAAAGACGGCCTCCAGGTGGCGGAGCAGAAGATCCACCCCCACGGCCACGGCTGGTCCATCGTCAACAACGTGGACCGGTGGAGCTGGAGCTGATATTCCACTGGAAAGAAGGAATTCCCTTGAAACACCGCCTGATGTTCACGGGCAAAAAATTGATCCGCGTGGTGCTGCTGCTGTTGGGGGTCAGCCTGGCCGCCTTTTTGCTCATGTCGGCCTCTCCTCTGGACCCTCTCCAGACCAATGTGGGCCAGGCCGCCCTGGGTACCATGAGTCAGGAGCAGATTGCCAAGCTGGAGGAATATTGGGGAGTCAATACCCCGCCGGTGGAGCGGTATCTGGGCTGGCTGAGTGACTTTGTCCGAGGGGACATGGGCACCTCGCTGCTCTACCGCCAGCCGGTGAGCCAGGTCATCGGCCAGCGGCTGCAAAGTTCCCTGTGGCTCATGGCCTTCGCCTGGGTGATCTCCGGCGTGCTGGGACTGACCCTGGGCGTCATTGCCGGTGCCAACCGGGGGAAGCTGGTGGATAAGTTGATCCGAGGCTACTGCTGGCTGATCTCCAGTACCCCGGCCTTTTGGCTGGCCCTGGTGCTGCTGGTGGTCTTCTCAGTGTGGCTGGGACTGTTTCCCATCGGCCTGTCGGTACCCATTGGGGCGGACGCATCCAGTGTCACTCTGGCCGACCGGCTCTACCACGCCTTCCTGCCCGCCCTTACCCTGAGCATCACCGGCGTGGCCAACATCGCCATGCACACCCGGGAGAAGATGGCGGACATTATGGAGAGCGACTATGTGCTCTTCGCACGGGCCAGAGGGGAGTCCAAGCGCTCCATCGTGCTGCGCCACGGTCTGCGCAACGTGGCCCTGCCCGCCATCACCCTGCAATTTGCCTCCATCAGCGAGATCTTTGGCGGCTCGGTGCTGGTGGAGCAGGTATTCTCCTACCCCGGCCTGGGCCAGGCTGCCGTCAACGCCGGTCTGGGTTCCGACCTGCCCCTACTGCTGGGCATCACGGTGGTGAGTGCCGCCATCGTGTTCGGCGGCAATCTGATTGCCGATCTGCTTTACGGCGTGGTGGATCCCAAGATCAGAAGGGGGGTGGCCCGGAAATGAGACATTGGAACGGGCGAAAAAATGCCCTCTTTCTGTTGGTTGCCGCTGCTGTGGTGCTGTGCGCTGTGGCGGTGGCCGGCGGTCTGCTCAGCGGGCAGGCCATGGTAACCGATTTTACCCGCAAGAATCTGGCCCCCAGCGGGCAGTTCCTTTTCGGTACCGACTGGATGGGCCGGGATATGCTCTCCCGCACCCTCACCGGCCTGTCCCTCAGCATCCGCATCGGCCTTTTGACCGCCGCCGTCAGCGCCGTTATTGCCCTGGTGCTGGGTGTGGCTTCCGCCGTCCTGGGGGGCTGGGTGGATGCGGTAATCTCCTGGTGCATCGATCTGGTCATGGGTATCCCCCATATCCTGCTGGTCATGCTCATCTCTCTGGCGTTTGGCAAGGGATTTGTAGGCGTGGTGGCAGGCGTGGCCCTCAGCCACTGGCCCTCTCTGGCCCGGGTCATCCGGGGTGAGGTGCTCCAGCTGCGAGGCGCGGTGTATGTCCGTACGGCGGAAAAGCTGGGGGTGTCCCGGCTGACCATTGCCCGGCGGCACCTGCTGCCCCATCTGCTGCCCCAATTCCTCACCGGACTGGTGCTCCAGTTTCCCCATGCCATCCTCCACGAGGCCAGCGTCACCTTCCTTGGTTTTGGCCTGTCGCCGGAGCAGCCTGCCATCGGCGTGATTTTGTCGGAGAGCATGAGCTATCTTACCACCGGCAAGTGGTGGCTGGCGGTGTTCCCCGGCCTGAGCCTGGTGCTGGTGGTAGTGCTTTTTGCCGCCATGGGGGAGCAGCTGCGCAAGCTGCTGGACCCTGCCAGCGTACATATGTGAGGAGGGATGGAGTTGGAACCGATTTTGGAAGTCAAAGACCTGTCTATCTCCTTCACCCAGTATGGACGGGGCACAAAACAGGTGCTGCTGCCGGTGATTCAGGATCTGTCCCTCACCATCCGGCCCAGCCAGGTGGTGGCGGTGGTGGGCTCCAGCGGTTCGGGTAAGAGCCTGCTGGCCCACGGAATCCTGGGTATCCTGCCTTATAACAGCCATATGGCCGGGGAGATCTCCTTCTTGGGCCAGCCCCTTACCCCCAAACGGGCGGAGAAGGTGAGGGGCAAAGAGATTGTCCTGGTGCCCCAGGGCGTGACCTACCTGGACCCGCTGATGAAGGTGGGGCCCCAGATCCGCAAGGGCCGCCGGGACCAGAGTGCCCGGGAGGCCAGTCGGGCGGTGCTGGAGCGGTACGGCCTGGGGGCGGATACCGAGGAGCGCTATCCCTTTGAGTTGTCCGGCGGCATGGCCCGCCGGGTACTCATCGCCACCGCGGCGGCGGCCACCCCCAAGCTGGTCATCGCCGACGAGCCCACTCCCGGTTTGGATGCCCGGGCGGCGAAACGGGTACTGAGTCACTTCCGGGAGCTGGCTGACAGCGGCGCGGGGGTGCTTCTCATCACCCACGACTTGGAGCTGGCCCTCACCATTGCCGACCGGGTGGCGGTGTTCTACGCTGGTGAGACGGTGGAGGAGGCCAACGCCGCCGATTTTGAGGCGGGGAAACTACGGCATCCCTACACCAAAGCTCTGTGGAATGCCCTGCCCCAGAATGGCTTTGTCCCCATTCCCGGCGCCCAGCCCGGGCCGGGCGAGGTGGGGGAGGGGTGCCCCTTTGCCCCCCGCTGCCCCAAGGGGCGGCCTGAGTGTCTGGGCCCGGTAGCCTATCGGGAGCTGGACGGCGGCCTGGTGCGCTGCTTATATCCGGAAGGAGGGGAACAGCCGTGAGTCTGGAGGCAAAACAACTGACTTTCGGTTATCGCCGGAAAGGAAAAGAGCCGGTGCTGGACCGCATCGACCTGACGCTGGAGCCGGGGGAGCGGCTTGGGCTGCTGGGCCCCAGCGGACGGGGTAAGACAACCTTATGTAAACTGATGGCGGGCTATGAGAAGCCGGACAGCGGCACGGTGCTGGTGGACGGCAAGCCTTTGAAGGAGTACCGAGGGATCTGCCCAGTACAGATGATCTGGCAGCACCCGGAGACGGCAGTGGACCCGCTGATGAAGCTGGGGGATACGCTAAAAGAAGGTGGGCCCGTGGAGGAGGGACTGCTGGAGGCCCTTCACATCCAGCCCGCCTGGCTGGAGCGGTATCCCACGGAACTGTCTGGCGGTGAGCTTCAGCGGTTCTGCATTGCCCGTGCCCTGCGGCCCGGGGTGCGCTATCTGCTGTGCGACGAGGTCAGCGCCATGCTGGACCTCATCACCCAGGCCCAGATCTGGACCTTTCTGCTGGACCAGGCGGAGAAGCGGAACCTGGGGCTGGTGATCGTCAGCCATAACAGCCCCCTGATGGAGAAGCTGTGTACACGGGTACAGAATTTGGCATAAGAAAACGGCCTGCAAGTGAGTAAAATCACTTGCAGGCCGTTTTCTGCCCCTAGTTGGGGCCCTGATTCTCATATGTGAGGATGGAGTCCTCCAGCATCAACAGGCCGGACTGATCGGGTTCCCGGCCTTCATACGGCGTCCTGTCCACATACAGCAGGGCGCTGTCCGGGTCAAACCGAAGGGCATAGTCATAGTTCATCCGGTCCTCCAGCTCATAGGTGCGGCCGTTGGCGTAGTCACAGACCGCGATCCGGGTATCTACGATGCCGGACCCCATGCTGAGGGTGGCGCACAGCTCCGGCAGGCCGTCGCCGTTCAGGTCGCAGAAATAGGCGTTCCAGATGGGCATACCGGAAATCAGCTGGACCGGTGTTTCCTCTCGCTTTTGCTGTGCCGTGATCTCCTCTGGCGTATAGCGGAAGGTCACATCGGGGAAGGCCGTGTGGGTGATGGTCAGTTCCCCATCCCAATCCATTTCGCTGGGGGCGGTGGTATAGTCAAACCATTTGGTGGCGGTGGCCGCCGGAACGGGGATTTGGCTGTTTTTGGAGAAGACCGCCCCATCTGCCACCTTTACATAGATGAAATTGGTGGAACCGTTTGCCTGGAAGATCAGATTGTTCCCCTCCATGCGGAAGTGGTTGACTTTGGGGACGCCGGTCTCATCCTCCAGGGTAAGAACATCGCCGGATACAGACCACTTGCCTGCACCGATATAGCTGCTTAACCCCCCTTCATAGTAGGTGAAGGAGCCGTCCGCCCGGAGGGTGATGGTAAAATCACCTCCGAACCCATCCCCCTCATAGAGGTAGAGCCCGGCGGGGGAGAACTGACCCCCGGATGTTTCATAGCCTTCTTTCGTATACTGAACCTGGTTGCATATGACGTCGATCATCAAAGTATCTTGGGCGGTCATACAGGCCTCTTTGGACACATAGAAGGTAAACTTGGCGTCGGGGCCGTAACCGCGCAGGCTAAGGGCGTCTGGGTAGGTGGTGGTCCCGTCTTTGAGGATCTTGCTTCTCAAAAGGATCTGGGGGCTGACGGAGGAATCTTCTGTGGCCAGCAATGGGGTGACAAAACTGCCGCAGGTTGAGAAACGGTAGGAGCAGTCGAAGGTCATATACAGCAGCTCATCGCTCTCGTTGGAGAGCATTACATCGTGGAGATAGATGGTGGTGGCGTCATCCTGCCAGACCACCACCTGGCCGTCGGCAAAGGTGTGGCCCTCGCCAGTATAGCAGTCGTCTGTCAGAACAGATTTGGGTACGGTCAGGGTCAGCTCCACCTGTTCCTGCCCCAGAACCTCATAGCCGTCCTGAGTTAAGACATCGTAAACGGTGGGCTCCTTGGGGCTGGTCAGAAAGCACAGGGCGGCAATGACACAGGCAGCGAGGGCGATGACCACCACCCAGAAGGCGGGCTTCTTGTAGTGCATCACCGCCTTCACCCGGCTCTTTATCCCCGCTTCTCCAAAGTCCAGGGGGCAGGGCGCCACGTGCCGGCGGCGAATGCTGCAATTCAGTAGGGCGGTGGAATAACCCCGCCGCTCCTCCTGGTTCAAAGCCAGGACGGCCTTCTCGTCGCAGGCTCCCTCCAGATCCCGGCAGAACAGCAGATAGGCCACCCACATCAGGGGATTGAACCAGTAGATTGCAAGCAGTACAAAGCCCAGCAGCTTCCACCAGTGATCCAGACGGCGGATATGGGCCCGTTCGTGGGTCAGTACATAGGTCAGGTCCTGCTCCGGAATGTGGTAAGGCAGATAGATGACCGGGCGGAACAGCCCCAGTACAAAGGGGGAACCTACCTGCTCGCTCTGCCGGATGTTGTCCTCCAGCAGGGTGGCGGTGGCCAGCCGCCGCTTCAACAGCAGCCAGCTGATCAGCGCATAGAGCAGCAGAACCACCATTCCCGCCAGCCAGATCTGGGACAACAGGAAGGACCAGACCTGGGTGGGATTGACGCTGGCTCCTGCAGCCGGCGCCAGGGCTTCTTGCAGGATGGGATTAACAGCACTGTTGACGGCAGGGATGCCGCTTTGGATCTGAGGCGTGGCGGTGTGGAGGATCTCCCGGGGCAGAGGCTGGGTACTGGGGACCAGACTGAAAGGGCTTTCCAGGGAAAAGGGAAACATCAGGCGAAGGGCCACCAGGCCCCAGAGCAGGCAGAAGCTCCACCTGGGAGCTTTCCGCAGGAGCAGTCTCAGCACCAGAACAGCCAGTACCAGCCAGCTGGCGGTGAGACTGAGATTGACCAGGGTCAGGAACAGCTCTTCCATGGCAGGACCTCCTTATTTTTCGATGATGCGGCGGATTTCCTCTACCTCTTTCTCAGTCAGAGATTGCCTGCGGGCGAAGGCAGACAGAAAGGCGGGAAGGGAGCCCTGGAACTTCTTCTCCATCAGTTCGTCCAGCTCGGACACCTGGGCGTCCTCCCTGGAGATCAGGGCGGTCACCAGCCCGTCCTGATTTTTCAGCACGCCCCGTTCCCCCAACCGCTTGATGACGGTGTAGGTGGTGGTGCGCTTCCAGCCCAGCTGGGCCTGACACAGCTTTACCAGTTCTGTGGTCGTTACTGGTTCGTGCTCCCAGAGAATGAGACAGAACCGGTATTCGCTTTCAAAGATTTTGGGCGTCTCCATAGGGACCTCCTTTGTCTAATGGGATAGACTTCTTGCTTGTAGTCTATCTTATTAGACAGGTTTTGTCAAGGGCATAAAAAAATTCCTGTGTTCCGAAGAGGAACACAGGAATTTTGGATTCAAACTCAGGCCAGCTGAGTCTTCGCCATCTCGGTCAGAGCGGTGAAAGCGGCCTTGTCGTTGACAGCCAGCTCGGCCAGCATCTTGCGGTTGATCTCCACGCCAGCCTTCTTCAGGCCGTTCATAAAGGTGGAGTAGTTCATGCCGTTCATCTTGCAGGCGGCGGAGATACGGGTGATCCACAGAGAGCGGAAGTCACGCTTCTTCAGCCGACGGCCGGTGTAGGCGTAGGTCAGGGACTTCATAACCTGCTCGTTGGCCATCTTGAAGTGCTTGCTCTTGGCGCCCCAGTAGCCCTTGGCCAGCTTGAGGATCTTATTTCTTCTCTTGCGCGTCATCATCGCGCCTTTAACTCTAGCCATTGTAAAAAGCCTCCTATGTTAAGGTAAAGTAAAATATCTTATTTGTAGGGGATCATGCGCTTGATGGCGGGCTCGTTGGTCTTGTCCGCATAAGCGCCGGCGCGGAGGCCTCTCTTACGCTTGGTGTCCTTGCCGTGGCCGTTGAGCAGGTGGGACTTGAACGCATGGGCGCGCTTGACCTTGCCGGACTTGGTCAGGCTGAATCTCTTCTTCGCGCCGGAGTGAGTTTTCAGTTTAGGCATGGTGGTTAACTCCTTTGTCTTTGGATTTCAGGGGATTGCTCAGGATTTCTTGCCGTCCTTGGCAACCTTGGGAGAGAGGAACATGGACATATGCCGTCCGTCCAGCTTGGGGTCCTTATCCAACGCGGCCACCTCGCTGCACTGTTCCGCAAACTTGAGCAGCAGGCCCTTGCCGATATCGGTGTGGGCCATTTCGCGGCCGCGGAAGCGGACGGTGACCTTCACCCGATTGCCCTGGCTCAGGAACTTCTGGGCGTTACGGAGCTTGACGTTAAAATCGTTCACGTCAATGCCCGGCGACATACGGACTTCCTTGATCTCCACGACGTGCTGATTTTTCCGGGCCTCTTTTTCCCGCTTGGTCTGCTCGAACTTGTACTTGCCATAGTCCATGAGCTTGCACACGGGGGGCACGGCGTTGGGAGAGATCTTCACCAGGTCCAGGTTCTGCTCGATGGCGCGCTCCAGCGCCTCACGGGCGGACATGATACCCAGCTGCTCGCCGCTGTCGGAAACGAGCCGGACTTCTTTGTCGCGGATCTCTTCGTTGATCTGATGACCCTGTTTGCTGATACGAAAGCACCTCCAATTCTTTGCTGCATACAAAAACGCGGTTACCGCATTCCGGTACCCGCGCCACAACAGAACAGCCACGCCGAACATACGGCGCGCCGCTGACCATGTTGACCTCTTTGCTGATGCTGGAGGTGAGGACGGAGGTACCTTCCTGCTTTATTGTGCCCAAACAGTATATCAAAGGAATGATACAATGTCAAGTAGAAAACGGAAGAAAAAATCCAGACTATTTTTTGCTTTCCTTTTCGTTAGAATTATGGCAGAATGGGGGCAAGGAGGGAGTATTATGGTGCATCATGGCCTGAAACGGCTCTTTTTAACAGTCCTGACCCTTATTTTGTTGATTTCCATCTGCCCGGCCTGGGGAGCGGCGGAGAACAGCCACGACGCCGTGATTCTGTTCACCCACGATACCCATGATCATTTTTATCCTGCGCCCTCGGAAGATGGCGGGGAATATGGTGGCTATACCCGCCTGGCGACCCTTCTTGCGCTGGAACGGGTGAAGTATCCCGATGCCATCACGGTGGATGGCGGCGACTTCTCCATGGGAACGCTGTTTCAGACCATCTATGCCACCCAGGCGCCGGAGCTGAAGGCACTGGGGGCTATGGGGTATGATGTGACCACCCTGGGCAACCATGAGTTTGACTACCGGGCCTCGGGCCTGGCCCAAATGCTGGAGACGGCAGCCGCCAGCGGCAGTCAGGTACCCGCTATTGTGCAGTCCAACGGCACGGTGCTGGACGGGGAAGGGAGCCAGGAACTGATCCAGGCTATGGAGGACTATGGTGTACAGGATCACATCATCCTCACCCGAGGCGGGATCAACTACGGTATTTTCGGCCTGATGGGGGAGGATGCGGATGCCTGCGCCCCCATGTCGGGTATGGAATTTGAGCCTGTGGCCGATGCTGCCCGGCGAGAGGTGGCGGCCCTGGAGGAGGAACTGGCCCAGCTGGAAGGTCCCTCTGTGATTGTGTGTCTCTCCCACACCGGCACCGATGGCGGAAAAGGGGAGGACTATGAGCTGGCTAAGGCGGTGGATGGCATCGATGTGATCATCTCCGGCCACACCCACTCCACCCTGGAGGAGCCGATTCAGGTCAATGATACCCTGATTGTTTCCTGCGGAGAGTATACCACCAATCTGGGTGTGCTGGCTCTGGAGCTGGACGATGCCGGTACTGTCACGGACTATGATTACCGGCTGGTGCCGGTGGACGAGACAGTAACGGCTAATACTGAGATGGAGCGGTTGGCCCAGTCCTTCCAGCCCATCATCGAGGAGGAGTACCTCTCCCAGTTCGGACTGACCTTCGATCAGGTGCTGGCCCGGTCGGAGTTTGACTTCACCCCAATCTCCCAGTTTGGCAAGGAGCATAAAGAGGATACTTTGGGCAATCTCATTGCCGACTCCTATATCTATGCCGTGCAGCAGGCAGAGGGGAGGACTATGTGCCGGTGGATTTCGCCGTGGTGGCAGCGGGCGTGATCCGGGAGTCCTTCTCTGCGGGAGAGATTACCACATCGGATGTGTTTAACGTCTCCTCTCTGGGCTCCGGTGCCGACGGCACCCCAGGCTATCCGCTGATCTCGGTGTGGGTCACCGGCCGGGAACTGCGGGATGCCTTTGAGGTGGACGCGTCTGTGACCGGCTTGATGCCCGCCGCCCAGATCTATGGTTCGGGAATGACCTGGACCTGGAACCCCTATCGGATCATCCTCAATCGGGTAAATGACTATGCCCAGGTGCTGCCTGACGGTACTACCGTGCCGCTGGAGGATGACAAGCTCTACCGAGTGGTGACCGGATTGTATACCGGACAGATGCTGGGTACCGTCAATGACCAGTCCTTTGGTATTCTGACCATAACGCCCAAGGATGCCCAAGGTAACCCGGTGACCAATTTTGAGGACCAGATCATTTATACCCCAAATGGCTCGGAACTGAAGGAGTGGTATGCGCTGGCCACTTACCTCCAGTCCATGGGTACGGTGGACCAGCGTTATGCCGCACCAGAGGGACGGAAGGTGGAGGAGGCGTCCCTGAATCCGGTGAGCCTGCTGAAAGGGCTGAACCTGGTAGGCTGGATCGCTCTTGTAGTCTGCCTTGTAGTGCTGGCTCTGATCGTATTTATTGTCTACCGGATTGCCACCAGAGGACGCCGCCGCCGTTATGGAGGACAAAAGGGACGTGGTTACCACCGCTATCGTGGATAAAGGAATCAGGGCCTGCCGCAACAAGCGGCAGGCCCTGATGGTTATGACTCTGCATTTTTGTGGGAGACAGGCAGGGGAGCAATGGAACCTACGCACCGATTGATGGGAGTGCCCAGGTTGTGGAATTTTTCCTCATAGTCGGTCATAACGCCGCAGATACCATTGGCATGGAGATCGCGGGTGACCTGAGAGAGTTGGAACCCGGCCTTGGGGAACTGGAACAGAGACCACTCAAACAGATCGTGGTTATCTGTCTTAAAGTGGATCTCACCCTTCCGGGAAAGAATTTGACGGTAGCGCAGTAGAAAATCAGGGTGAGTCAGGCGGCGCTTGGCGTGCCGGTTGCCGGGCCAGGGATCACAGAAATTGATGTAGATGCGATCCACCTCGCTGGGGGCAAAGAGTTCAGTTAGGTCGGCGGCATCGCCGTCGATAAAGAAGACATTGTGCAGATCCATGGCGCATACCCGCTCCATGGCGATGACCATAGCGTCAGGCACCCGTTCCACCGCAATGTAGAGGGCCTGAGGATTTTGTGCGGCGGTCTCTGCAGTAAAACGCCCCTTACCGCAGCCCAGTTCCAGGTAGAGAACGCTTGCCTGGGGCATCAGGCTCATCCAACGGCCCCGCAGGGCGGCAGGATCAGAGATCAGAACACGGGCACACCGCTCCATCCGGGGGGCCAGGTTGGGCTTTTTTCTCATTCGCATCGATTTATTCACCTCACAAAGAGCATCATAACATATTTGATTGGTGTAGGTTTGTCAAACAAATTGGACGGCGAACTGGGAAGGAGAAGAGTAGTTTAAGGGCCTCATAGGGAAGTTGTTAGAGCGGCGGTTGTGGGCAGCGAGCTGTCTGGCGAAGTCATC
>NZ_NFIL01000090.1:0-2032 GCF_002161755.1 Flavonifractor sp. An4
GAGACTTCCTGCTCGCTGAGCTTGGGGACCTGTTGAGGCGATACGGTTGCCCCGCGCCCATACCGGCTGACCAACATCGTGATCATCTGTTCAATCCACGCCCGGCACAGGGGCCGTCCCGGACACAGATGGCAGTGCAGTCCGGGCCGGAAAGTCCGCTCGCCCTGCATCACGCGGTGCACCAGGGGCACCATGGTCTCCTCGCCCCACCGGGTCAGCTCCTCTGGCGTCGTTTCGATACCCCGATCAAAGTTGATTCCGGGTTTCATAACTTCCAGGACAATTTTCGAGTGCGTGCCGTACTCGCCAAGCAGTCCGAGTGCGTACAGTTTGCACTGGCCGAGCGCCTGTGCATAGTGGATAGGACCCGTGCCGGCCTTGAACTCATAGGCATAGATCGTATCATCCGTCACAATCGCACAGTCGCAATATCCAACGCAGATACCTTCCAGAGCCCATGCAGCCAGGCAATCCACATGATATTCGGGCAACAGTACCGGATGGGTGCCGCGCGCCTGCTCGGCCCGATATACCGATGTGACCCGCCTCACGCAAGCGTCGATGACTTTTTGGGCCTTTGCCGAGGCATGGAGCATATCGAGTGGCTCAGGATCAAGACCAACATACCGTGCCAGCTCATAAGCGATGAGCGCGTGGACGACCTTGCCACCGCGCACATCTGGGTCGGGGATGTCCGCAACCGCGGCCCAATCCTCGGCTCTCTCGCTGTGACTGCTTCGATGCCGGGCGCCAAATTCCGCGGCGCCGGTGCAGGCCGGCAACAGCGCCGCCAACCTCGGTGCGAGGGCCTGTGGCCCAACTTCCTTCATGTTGCCCTGGCTCTCGGGCGGCGCCGGAGACACAGGGCGGACTACCATATTCTCATTCATGGTAGTCACCTCCTTAACAATTAGTCAAGGATCGGAACATCCGCCAGCGCCCTGTATCTGGCTTATCGGCCGTAATATGTGCTGCGATACTTGCTATTACAGCGGGCCACATCGTAATTTTGTATTACAATTTACAACCCGCTTGTTACTCTATATTATAATTATTAAAATTAAAATGTCAACATTATTTCAAAAAAATTTTGTTTTGCTCTGGACTGCGTTCCATTTCCCGGTGCGCCAAGGCAAAAGCGGGCCAGAATTTCCAGCCAGAGGAAAAAAGATGAAATTCTGCATTTTTCCTCCCACTGGAAATTTGCTGAAAATGCGCAAAATTGCGGCCAGATACAGTTTTCAGCACGCGTGTCATGTGACATGACTTGATGCTGAAAACTGTCGTCGCTTCGCTCCAAAATATGCCCATATATGCGAATAAAAAAATCCGGTTCTGCAAAATGCTGAAATTCATCATTTTTTGATCCGTGATTTTACCTGGTTTCAGCACTGAAACCGATGCATATATGGGCTACTCCTGCCGTTTGCCACCGTTCGGCGGCGAAAGCGGCAGGAAAGGACTAAAGGGCATAAGGGGTCCTGACACGCCGCCGGTTTCACCGTCTGCGTGGCCGGCACAGCCGGCAGGACTGACGCCACGTCGCCGGGCAAGCCCGCCGCCGCAGCGTCACCCCGCGCCCTGCCTTGCGGCAGATCGCGGGGCCCTTACTGCGCGCCGTCCGTGGGCCGTCGCTTGCCCTTGCCGCCTACGGCGTCTGCGGGTGCCCTCTAACAACAGCAACAGGGATGGGCCCCATTGCGGTGTCCCATCCCTGTTGCTGTCTGCCCGCCTACGGCGGATCATATCTCGTGATACATATAATATATATAAGGTAGGCTGGGTCGCCTACCGCACCATTTTTTGCGCCGGGGCCTTGATGTCATGCCCCACGGCAAGGCCAAGGACACGCCAGCGGGGACGCATCCCCATGTATTACTCTAATGAGTACGAACGCTCCCCATGCTCCAAAAGTCCGCTGTCTCCGCCAGCGCAGGAGTATTGATGAAGCTGGAGCCGAAGGGTCGGCTGATATCATGTCTGCAATATGTGAAACCACTTGATTTTCCAGCGGACATGGTATAAAATGATG
>NZ_NFIL01000091.1:0-1956 GCF_002161755.1 Flavonifractor sp. An4
GAGAGGAACACATAATCAGGCGAAAACGGCATCAAAACTTGACTACGATAGTCAAAAATGCCATTTGCCACCGGCACAAGGTCCCGGTTCGGTGTCCTCTGCCTGATTGGCACGGTGTTTCTGAGTATCATCCTGACCTCCCGGATGTCCTTCTCTGACGCCCCGGGGCGCATTTGCAGGATGATTCGGTCCAGATCGCCGTCCAGCAGCGAGTACAGCCCCTGATTGGGCCCCGACCGCTGATAGATACCGAGGGGCAGCGGGTCCGAGGTGTTGCGCCGATCGCTGCACTGGATCAGAGCAATCTCCTCCGCCTTGGCCAGCAGCTGAGCCGCCTGATAGTTAGTGATGGTATCGGTCATGCGGTAGGTCATGCCCTTAGGCATACTTGTATTCATGGCCTGCAAGCGATCATTCGTAGCTGTATACAACTGCCCGACCATTTCAGGGACAGCCGGGAGGTTCGTTACATCAAGCGTATCAAGGTATTGGGCCGTGACCTCCTTGATGACTTGCTCTCTTGGTTCATACATAACAATTACTCCTTTTGATTACATTTTCGGGGGTTATGCCCCAAAAATTTGAACTTTAAGTAACCGACGGGAAACATTCTGGACCCCATGGCCCCAATAGGGCTCGTAGAAAAACGCTACTTGCGCATGGAGTGGTCTGCGGCCTCTTCCCGCCTGCCTGTTCGCGAAAATTGCGTCCAGGTCTGTGATTGGATTGCCTTGTGCATCAACGATTTCGGGCGAGTGCTTGCCATCGGCATAAGCCCGCATCTCCACCATCCGCGCCGGTCCTGCGTCGGGATCGCCCAGATTAGCCGGCCCATCGGTCTCGTACCAGGACGGCATCTTGCCGCTTGACAGACAGCTGATTTTTCCGATAACCGGCCGTCCCCGACAAAGATAGCGCGCATCCCACATAGCCTTGCGGGCGTCCGCCAGCAACTGGGCGTTGCCGCTCACGGGGATTGCAAAATATGTGCTCCACCTTTGCCGCCGGCCCCCGTAGCGCGTCCCCGACTCGGTGAGGGAGAGGTCGTACAGGATAGTGTCCGGCCCAGTAACGATTGGATTGGTTTCGGACAGCCCATAGTCCTCGGGCCTGCGGGGGGCACCTGCCACAATATCAGGTCCGGCGGGCGAAATATTAGAGTCAGACATATTATCCTCCAGAATAACGCAGCCCCGGCCCGGCCGGCCACATGACCTGACGGCCAGACCGGGGCAATTTTTCAGTTTACGAGATTCCTGGTTGTTGGAGCGCAACCAGGATGCACCCGACGCCTATCGTGTCACCGTAGCCTGCGCTCTTTCGCGTGTAAGAGTAAAACCATAGGATCACGCTTGCGTCATCAGCTTCATTGATGTCATCGGGCGGCAGATAGTCACCATTGGCGTCCACGGTGAGTGGCATACATCGGTTTCTCGCCGTGAAATATATTTTCCCTTGGACATACCTGTTGTGCAGATATTTTCCTGCCACAGCGGCCACATCGCCGTCATGGACACACGATACACCGTTAAGCGGTACTTTGCCTTGACGCGCAGGGTACCGTGCCATATAGTCCGCCAGTGCCGCATTGAAAACATACTGTATCGCATCCTCGATAGTATGTACGGAGGTGATGTCAGTCTCCTTGTCAACGACGATTTCCGCGGAGTGCTTCACGGGCGCCCCGCCTTCAAACGACTCCGGCCGGGAAAGCCGCAGAAATCTGAGTTGCGCATGAGGTACATGGACGTACCGGCCGTAGGCGCAGGGCAGCTCCATGCTCTCGATGTCCGACTGATGCTGTGCCAAAAACGCCTCGTAGTCCGTCATTGTGCCGGCCCTCCGACGACGGTATCATCCCGGCGGAGGACATCCCTGCCCGGAGAGCGGACGGCGTAGCTAGCTACCATCTGATATGCTTCGTCACCGATGGCCTGCCGCATCTCGCGGGGTGTC
>NZ_NFIL01000092.1:0-1930 GCF_002161755.1 Flavonifractor sp. An4
GACACCCCGCGAGATGCGGCAGGCCATCGGTGACGAAGCATATCAGATGGTAGCTAGCTACGCCGTCCGCTCTCCGGGCAGGGATGTCCTCCGCCGGGATGATACCGTCGTCGGAGGGCTGGCACAATGACGGACTACGAGGCGTTTTTGGCACGGCATCAGTCGGACATCGAGGCGATGGAGCTGTCCTGCGCCTACGGCCGGTACGTCCATGTACCTCATGTGCAGTTGAGGTTTCTGCGGCTTTCTCAGCCCATGGCATTTGAGGGCGGGGCACCTGAGAAATACTCCGCCGAGATTGTTGTCGACAAGGAGACTGACAGCGCCGCCGTCCAAAATATCGAGGATGCGATGCAGCATGTTTTCTCCGCGGCGCTGGCGGGCTATTTGGCGCGATACCCTGCGCGGCAAGGCAAAGTAAACGGTGTATCGTGTGTCCATGACGGTGATGTGGCCACTGCGGCAACCGGAAAACATCTGCGCAACAGATATATCGTGGGCAAAATCTACTTTACCGCGCGAAACAGGCGTATGCCAATCACGGTGGATGCTAATGGAGACTATCTGCCACCTGAAAATGTCAACGAGGCCGATGACGCAAGCGTGATCCTGTGGTTTTACTCTTATACTCGGCTGAACAAAAGCTACGGTGACACGATAGGCGTCGGGTGCATCCTGGTTGCGATCCAGCAACCTGGGGTGTCGTAAATAGCAATATGCCCCGGTCCGGCCGTCAGGTCATGTGGCCGGCCGGGCCGGGGCCCCATATACTGGAGGATATTATGTCTGACGACTATACTGCCGCAGGTGGGTCCCGCAGGCCCGAGGACTATGGGCTGTCCGAAACCAACCCAATCATCACCGGGCCGGACACTATCCTGTACGACCTGTCCCGCGTCGAGACGGGGACACGCTACGGGGGCCGGCGGCAGCGGTGGAGCGCATATTTTGCCGTTCCTGTGAATGGCAACGACCAGCTGCTGGCGGATGCCCGCAAGGCCATGTACGATGCGCTCTATCTCCGTCGGGGGCGGCCGGTCACCGGAAAAATAGGCTATCTGCCAGACAGTAAGATGCCGTCCTGGTATGAGGTCGAGGGGCCGGCTAATCCGGGCGATCCCGACGTAGGACAGGCACGAATGGTGGAGATGCAGGCTTATGCCGATTACCGACACCCTCCCGAAATCGTTGATGCACAAGGCAATCCAATCACGGACCTGGACGCAATTTTCGCGAACAGGCAGGCGGGAAGAGGCCGCAGACCACTCCATGCGCAAGTAGCGTTTTACTACGAGCCCTATTGGGGGTATGGAGTTCAAAATGTTTCCCGCCAACTGGTAAAAATTCGGATTTTTGTGGTATAACCCCCGAAAATGTAATCAAAAGGAGTAATTAACATGTATAGTCCTAAAGAACAAGTCATCAAGGAGGTTACGACCGAATACCTTGATGCGCTTGATGTGACGAACCTCCCAGCTATCCCCGAAATGGTCGGGCAGCTGTTTACAACTACAAATGATCGCTTGCAGGCCATGAATACAAGTATGCCCAAGGGCATGACCTACCGCATGACCGATACCATCACCAATTATCAAGTGGCTATGTTGCTGGCCAAGGCGGAGGTTATTGCCCTGGTCCAATGTAGTGACCGGCGCAACACCTCAGACCCGCTGCCCCTCGGAATTTACCAGAAATCAGGGCCCAATCAGGGACTGTACTCGCTTTCGGACGGCGATCTGGACCGGATAATCCTGCAAATGCGCCCCGGGGCCTCTGAAAAGGACATCCGGGAGGTCAGGATGATATTACGCAACACCGTGCCAATCAGGCAGAGGACACCGAACCGGGACCTTGTGCCGGTGGCAAATGGCATTTTTGACTATCGTAGTCAAGTTTTGATGCCGTTTTCGCCTGATTATGTGTTCCTCTC
>NZ_NFIL01000093.1:0-1912 GCF_002161755.1 Flavonifractor sp. An4
ATCGATGTTTCCAAAGGCAAGAGTGTAGTATCTGTTCTCCGTCCCTTTGGGGAAGTGGTGGCAAAGCCGTTTTCTGTTGGTCACACCGGCAGTGAACTCAAGGAGCTGGCAGACTACTTAGTCGCCTGTATTCGACACTACTTCCCCAGGCAGGGCGGCAACTTGAACTGTGCTGGCGCACATCATGGGACTCTCACCCCTCCGAGGATCTCTCCGAGCTGCGTAAGCAGAAGTATCATTATAGGCTGACGGGGTCATGGCGGGGACAGCTTGCCAAGGCTGTCTTGGCCTGAGTGGGTGTCGCTCTGCACCTTATTTGGCCGTCCTTTGATGCGGATCTGCTCCGCACAGGTGGTCTTCGCGCACTCGGTCTGACGCTCTCCCGATCAGCTAAGGTATTCAAGTTGCCGGATATGACCGCCTGGGGCGGTGTTTTTCAAGGTTCGCTGAGATGTTTTGATCTCACGAAGATTGTAACTCTGCGCGTATTCTTCCAACAGAAACAGAATGGAAAGTTTACCAACCCAAAATGGAAAGTTTTTAGAGGGATGCCTCCAATTCGGACAGCAGAGAGATGGCCATCCGCAGTCCGCGCTTCTGTTCCTCTGCAAAATCTCCTTTTCCCACCAGGAGATAATCCAGAGAAACATCAAAAAATGCTGCAAACTCTACGGCCAGCTCGACTGGGCCAGTCTGCTTTCCGGTTTCGATTTTTGCGATGTATGGAGTGCTGACATTCATCTTCTCTGCCAGTTGCTCCTGTGTGAGCCCACGCTTTTTTCGCAAGCTCCTGATCCTTGAACCATAGTCCTCTCTATTAAAGTACATGGTGATTTACTCCGTCTTCTGAAATTTGGATGCGAACCAAATTTCGGAGCGGTGGGTCGCGGCAATGGAGCGACCGGACATACCGGACGCTGAGCAGAGGCCGCCATTTTTCGACAAACAAAAAATGCACCCACCGTGCGGTGAGTGCATACGAAGAGAAATATTTGCCGAGCTTTAGCGGTATATAGTGAGTAAGGACAAATGGTGTCGAATAAAAAAGAACCGCAACCCCTTGGAGGATTGCGGTATGTAATGTTGTTCTTTTTTCCCTGACCCCCGGCGGGTGTTCATTGCTCCCTATACGATTTCCTGCCATATTCTCCCCTTGCGGGGATAACAGACAAAAAGTGCGTTTCCCCTCACCGTTTCGATGGGGGTATCATAATAGGGAATTTTTAGGGCTTTCTTAGAAATCGCTTAGGTTTTAGGCAGTTTTGCTGAAATTTGAAGATTATCCTCTTTTTGTATTATTATATATTCATATTGGCTAAAAAGCACAAGCCAAAACTATGCATTATATATGTGCAATTAGTCTGACAAGACTTTCTATATCTTATTTTTCTATTCTACCAAGGGTACACTAAACTTGTCAACATATTTCTTGTGGTTGGAGCGTTGGCAAGTGGAATATGGAACGATTCGCATTAAGCTGGACGAGCTGTTGAAGGCATCCGGTCTTAGCAAGAACATGTTGAGCCATCGAGCTGAGATGCAGCGGACGCAGATCAACAATTATTGTAAAAACCAAATTACTCGTTTAGATATAGATGTCCTCGCAAGGCTTTGTACGGCGTTGAATTGTGGGATTGGCGATCTATTAGAATTTATACCACCAGAAAAGATAGAAAAATGAGGCTCGCAGGAGGAATTTCCTTTCCCCCTACGAGTCTCATTATGTATTTATTCCTTCAAAAGAGTTCTGCACTCTACATTTTCGGAAGTGCCAGCCGGCCCATGCTCCGCAGGCTGACGCCCAGGGTGGAGAGATTGTGCAGCGTGGCAGAGGTGGCGGGCGGCAGAACACCGGCCACACCAAGGGCAATCAGGGCGCCGTTGAAGCCGATAACGAAGCGGTAGTTGGAGT
>NZ_NFIL01000094.1:0-1875 GCF_002161755.1 Flavonifractor sp. An4
CTTTTGCATCTCCATCTCGGCTGGTGCTCGATTTTTCCCTCTGAAACGGCTGAAACCCTTGCCGCAGCAAGGGTTTCAGGGGTTGCATCTTTTTCAGCAACCTTAGTTGGTCCGAGTGGCGGGATTTGAACCCACGGCCTCTTGGACCCGAACCAAGCGCGATACCAAGCTTCGCCACACCCGGATGAAATTGAACTGCGCTGAACAGGGGATCAGATTATTCCGACCAACTGAGCGCTGAATAATATTATAGAGGGGAGAAGATAAATTGTCAAGGAAAAATAGAGACGATAGCGCGCCAGACGGCAGCAAAATAAAAAGAAGGACATGACCTTGGTCATGTCCTTCTTTGGCGGAGAGAGAGGGATTCGAACCCTCGAGACGCTATTAACGCCTACACGATTTCCAATCGTGCGCCTTCGACCAACTCAGCCATCTCTCCATGGTGAGTGCTCTACAAGTTGACTGCATAGGACAGGCAACGGACTATATTATAGCAGATTTTTTTGCTACGTCAAGGGGTAAAATGAAAAAAAGAAAAAATTTTGATTTGATGGGGCGGAAGGCGAAAACTGGGGCTCTGC
The DNA here is from genome assembly GCF_002161755.1 of Flavonifractor sp. An4. Classification (NCBI taxonomy): domain Bacteria; kingdom Bacillati; phylum Bacillota; class Clostridia; order Eubacteriales; family Oscillospiraceae; genus Flavonifractor; species Flavonifractor sp. An4. The sequence goes on from NZ_NFIL01000094.1 coordinate 585, forward strand.
GCGCGGCTATAGGAAGCGTGGGCCAGACTATAAAATCAAGCAGGGAATTGCGGTAAATCAACAGAGAGTTTCAGGGAGAAACATATGGTAAAGGACTGTTTCTTTTTGTTATTTTTTGTATCCATCTTTGGTTACATAATTCAATAAAATGTTTACTTTGTGAAAAAATTTAAAAGCTGAATCCATTGTGCTGCAATGGATTCAGGAAAAACGGGAAAATTTCCTATTGACTTTTTGACCTGAAAGTGGTTACAATGTGGTTACAAAAAGATGAACAACAAGTAACAGTCTGTAACAGGAGGATTCCTAACAATGAAAAAACGAGCCCTTTGCGCGCTCGCAAGTCTGGTCCTTTGTGTGTCTTTGACCGGGCCTGCGTACGCTGCTGAGAGCGGCGTCAGCTTTGAAGTAAATGGTACGCCCCTGGTGACTGAGTTTGCCACCAAGGTAGAAAATGAAATGACGTACGTCTCCTATTGGCCTATCGTGCAGGCCCTTTATCCTGAAGCTGTGGCCGTGTGGAACAATGGCCAGGCGGAGGTTACCGCCCCCGGCCTGAAGCTGCAGATCGCCCCCGGCGCCAAGTATATTGTGGCCAACGGTCGTTACCTGTATGTGCCCGACGGCGTGAAGCTGGAGAATGGTGTGGTGCTGGTGCCTGTCCGCACCCTGTGTCAGGCCCTGGGTGCCAAGGTGGTTTGGAACGGTGCAGAGAGCGTAATCGAGATCACTTCCGGCAGCGGTCCTATTGCTTCCGGTGACAGCTTCTACGACCAGGAGGATCTGTACTGGCTCTCCCGTATCATTTACGCTGAGAGCGGCAACCAGTCTCTGGAGGGTAAGATCGCTGTGGGCAACGTGGTGCTCAACCGTGTGGCCAGCCCTCAGTTCCCCAACTCGGTCTACAGCGTGATCTTCCAGCGGAATCAGTTCACGCCGGCTTCCAACGGCCGCATCAATCGTACCCCCACTGCGGAGTGCGTCATCGCCGCCAAGCTGGCTATGGAGGGTACTAATACCGCAGGCAATGCCCTGTACTTTATCAATCCCTCCATTTCCTCCAGCCGCTGGTTCAGCCGCAACTGCACTTATGTTGCTACCATCGGCGCCCACGCGTTCTTCGCATAATGAGTTATGCCGCCGCGCAGACAGCGCGGCGGCATTTTTATGTTTGGTGAATTATACTATCAAGCGCAACAATTTAGGGAAATAAAAAGAGTTCATATGGCCCCCAGTGGTAGAATGGAGTAATCACACAACCAAAACACCAGGAGGGGACTATATGAACTAC
>NZ_NFIL01000095.1:0-1514 GCF_002161755.1 Flavonifractor sp. An4
CCAGTGGGCCGTGGACTATTTTAACGACCCGAATGCCGATAAAGAGCCCGAGCGGAAGCCGTCCGTCAAACAGGGCAAGGCTGTGACCCGGCCCGCAGCTCCCATCCAGCCGAACAAGGTTCCCGCCCCGGCAGGCGAGACCTATGAGCAGATGTCCCTTCTGGGAGGTGACGGGCGATGAACAAAGCTGAGTGCCGAAAATATGCCGGGGAACCCTTGCATATTCGTGCGAACAGCGGCCTGCTGTGCGCAGACCAGATCGAGTGGCTGACCACCGCCCGTGTCCGGGTGATAGGCCACCGCCGCACCCTCGTGCTCCAGGTCTATTCCCGGGCCGGGGCGGCACAGGGGGACCTGCTTCCCAAATGGACCGTGTTCCAGCAGAAGGACGACTATCTCACGCTGGAGCGCCGGGAGGATGGCACTGCATCCTGGCGCACGGCGTGCTTTGAGCGGCTGTCCCCTAATTGGAACTTCGTCTCCCGCTGTGCCTTCCTTACCCAGTCTGACCGAAAGTGCATCAGCCGCTTTTTCCATGATGATACGCAGGACGGCTTCGGCTGCCTGACGGCCCATCAAAAGCTGATACAGGAGGACCGGCAAAAGGCCCGGCAACGGAAGGAGCGCCGCAGGATCAACGCCCGGATGCAGTCTGTCCCACCAGTTCCCCGGGGCCTGAAACGATGGCTGTACCGCAAAATCATGCCGGCGTACTTCTTCTATGACGCCGTGAAGGACAGAAAAACCGTCCCCGGCGTCTGCTCCGCCTGCGGCAGGGAAATCTCGCTGTCCGGCGTCAGGTACAACGGGAAAGCCCTCTGCCCATCCTGCGGCCGGGAGCTGACAATGAAATCCCGCGGCCGCATGGGAAAGCTGACTGACCAAGAGACCTGCCAGGTCATACAGAGGACCGCCCCAGACGAGGTCGTGGTCCGGGTGTTCAAGGCCACCCTCCATCATGCAGACCCTGAACTGGACCTTTGGGAGGCCGCCCGCCAGTTCATCCGCCAGAGACCCAGTGGCAAGCTGGAGACCAGCCAATATTACAGCTCCTTTGGCGTATGGAAAGCCGGGACCCGTCCCGTGTTCAGCCGCTGGCAGTACAACTTTGCGGCGGATGTCTGCGGCTATGTCTATCCCGGCAACCTGCCGGTCGCCCTTCGTGACACGCCGTGGCAATACTGCCCTGTCACGCAGTTTTGCGGCTATTTCCAGGAGCCGGTAGAACTAAAGCCGCTTCTCACATCTTATATTACCCAGCCCAAAATCGAACATCTGGTCAAGGTGGGCTTTTGTGATCTGGTGTCCGACTTGATTTACAGACATCAGACCGTGCGCCTGGATCAGGAGCAGAACCGGACACACCGGCTTCTCTGTGTAGGTGCCGAGGATGTCCCCTTCCTTCGGGATATGCGCATCAGAGCTTCCGGGCTGGCCAGCTTCCAAACATATTACAGCATGGGCCTGAAGGACCGGCAGGCGCTATTCCTCTGGCAGAACAGGCATGGCATCTA
>NZ_NFIL01000096.1:0-1510 GCF_002161755.1 Flavonifractor sp. An4
GTGGTGCTCTGTCCCCAAAGCCCGGAGGACATCATTCAGGAGGGACAGGCCCTCCATCACTGTGTCGGCACCTATGTGGACCGCGTGGCAAAGCAGGAGTGCGTCATCCTGTTTCTGCGCCGGGCGGCTGAAGCGGACAAGCCATTTTACACGCTGGAGATCAGAAACAGAAAAGTGGTCCAGGCTCGATCTGCCAACAATCGCCCAGCCACCCCAGAAGTCCAGCGGTTTCTCGACCAGTGGGAACGGGAAGTCCTGCAAGCCGCATAAGATACGCCTGTCCTATCGGGCTCATACGGGGAGAAAGGATAAAACATGTCAGAACGCAGTAACGCCGGATATATCATTACCAGCGCCATTCGTGTCGGGGACACAGAATATGTCCTTGGCGAGAACCCCAACGCCCCCACGCGGTTTGTCACATGGGTGTGCAGAAACGGGAGCGATTACTTTTGGGGCCGCTACACAGATGACCCCCTGGCCGCTCTGCGGAACCTGCTGGACCGGGCCGGGAGCGCACTGGAGGTGCTGGAGCGCCGGCAGAGAGAGGAGGCAGGCCAGCATGAGGATTGAACGCTTCCCACTGCAAGACCGGCTTGCCCTGCTGGACACCGGCCGCTGTGCCCACCCCGAATACGCCGCGGCCATCATCCACCGCTTTGCTGATATGACCCTGCCTGAGTATTTCCAGGGCTTTGAAGCGGAGCTGGAGCGGCTTCGGTCCACCCTGGGCCTCTCCCGGGAGCAGGTACAGTCCATGACCTACAAACAGCTTGCCAAGGCCCTGGATGACCGGCTCTCGGTAACTCCCTCCTGCGGCGACGCCTACCTCTATGACACGGCCGCCCTTCTGCTCCCGCCCCTCCTGGGCACCCCTCCTGAACAAACAGAGCTTGAGGAGGACGGGGCCCCGCCTCTGGGGCAGCCCCTTCTCCCGCCCCGTTCGCTGGAGGAGCGTCTGAAGGCCAATCTGCCGCCGCGGGACAGTGTGCTTGGGGACATGGAGGCCGGCAGTCTGATCCAGTTCATGGACGAGCTGGTAGCGCCCTGCGCGGCAGAGTTCACGGCCATTTATGAGCAGTATTTTCAGCAGTACGGAAACAAGACGGTCTCCGAATTGGCCGCTGACTGCACCGAGATGCCGGAAGCGGAGCGGCAGACCGTCCTGTATGAACTGCTGATTCACCCGTTTGCCTCTCTGGAGGAGCATCCCAACAAACGGTATTGCCCCTAAGCCGCCGTCCGGTTCCCGAGCGGCACCCTGATGGCGGCGGGCGATGGGTCCCCCATCCAGGTGTGTTGGTGAACGGGTGTGGAACAGACGGGATGGTACACGGAGGCAGGCCGGAAACGACTGGGCTGGGCGTGTGCTTCCCCTCTGGACCGGCCGCCCGAAAAACAAATTGTCAAAATGGAGGTAAACATCATGTTGAATCGAATCATTCTCAGTGGGCGGCTCACCCGGGACCCCGAACTGCGCCGGACACAGAGCGGCATCCCAGTCGCGTCG
>NZ_NFIL01000097.1:0-1494 GCF_002161755.1 Flavonifractor sp. An4
CCCTTCTGGGAGGTGACGGACGATGAACAAGGCTGAGTGCCGCAAATATGCCGGCGAGCCCTTGCGTATTCGTGCGAACAGCGGCCTGCTGTGCGCAGACCAGATCGAGTGGCTGACCACCGCCCGTGTCCGGGTGATAGACCACCGCCGTACCCTCGTGCTCCAGGTCTATTCCCGGGCCGGGGCGGCCCAGGGGGACCTGCTTCCCAAATGGACCGTGTTCCAGCAGAAAGACGACTATCTCACGCTGGAGCGCCGGGAGGATGGCACTGCATCCTGGCGCACGGCGTGCTTTGAGCGGCTGTCCCCTGATTGGAACTTCGTCTCCCGCTGTGCCTTCCTTACCCAGTCTGACCGAAAGTGCATCAGCCGCTTTTTCCATGATGATACGCGGGACGGCTTCGGCTGCCTGACGGCCCATCAAAAGCTGATACAGGAAAACAGGCGGCAGGCCCGGGAACGGAAGGAGCGCCGCAAAATCAACATGCGGATGCAGTCTGTCCCTCCAGCTCCCCGGGGCCTGAAACGGTGGCTGTGCCGCAAAATTATGCCGGCGTACTTCTTCTACGACGCCGTGAAGGGCAGAAAAACCGTCCCCGGCATCTGCTCCGCCTGCGGCAGGGAAATCTCGCTGTCCGGCGTCAGGTACAACGGGAACGCCCTCTGCCCATCCTGCGGCCGGGAGCTGATAATGAAATCCCGCGGCCGCATGGGAAAGCTGACCGACCGGGAGACCTGCCAGGTCATACAGAGAACCGCCCCAGACGAGGTGGTGGTCCGGGTGTTCAAGGCTACCCTCCATCATGCGAACCAGGATTTGGACCTTTGGGAGGCCGCCCGCCAGTTCATCCGCCAGAGACCCAGTGGCAAGCTGGAGACCAGCCAATATTACAGCTCCTTTGGCGTATGGAAAGCCGGGACCCGTCCCGTGTTCAGCCGCTGGCAGTACAACTTTGCGGCGGATGTCTGCGGCTATGTCTATCCCGGCAACCTGCCGGCCGCCCTCCATGACACGCCGTGGCAATACTGCCCTGTCACGCAGTTTTGCGGCTATTTCCAGGAGCCGATAGAACTGAAGCCGTTTCTCACATCCTATATCACCCAGCCCAAAATCGAGCATCTGGTCAAGGTGGGCTTCTGTGATCTGGTGTCTGATATCCTCTACCGGTATCCGACCTTACGCCTGGACTGGGAGCAGAACCGGACACACCGGCTTCTCTGTGTAGGGGCCGAGGATGTTCCCTTCCTTCGGGATATGCACATCGGGGCTTCCAGTCTGACAGACTTTCAAGCGTACTGCCTCATGGGACTAAAGGACCGGCAGGCGCTATTCCTCTGGCAGACCAGGCATGACATCCACTACATTGAGCGACATATCCTGCCCTTCATGGAAGTCACCACGCCGCACAGGTTCATGCGCTATGTGGACGGCCAGACCAGGCGCCTGACCGCCCGCACCGACCTGGGCAGACGCTATCAGAATACATACGATGT
>NZ_NFIL01000098.1:0-1485 GCF_002161755.1 Flavonifractor sp. An4
CATCACCGCCGAACTCACCGCTCACCTGGAGGACCACCGGGACGCCCTGCTGGAGGCCCGCCCCGACCTGACCCCGGAGGAGGCCGAAGAGGCGGCTGTCCTGGCTATGGGTGACCCGGTGGAATTGGGCCGGGCCCTGAATGAGAGCCACAGTCCCCTACTGGGGTGGTTTCAGATCTGGTTCCGCCGACTGGTTTGGGGCCTGGCGGTGCTGGTGCTGCTTCTTACGTTACCCCAATTGGGGCAGCTGATCACCAATCTGACCGCCCCTCTCCAATACGATGGCCATATTGAAAACCTGCTGGAGCATTATGAGGCGTTTGATGTGGTATCCGATGACACTCCAGTTGCTGTGGGACAGTACCGGGACTATGATTTTTCCGTTCCGCGGGCCATCGTATTCCGGAACTCCGGCAGCAACACTCTGACGCTGCGCTATCTCCTGAAGGTGTCCCATCCCAACCCCTGGCAGGGTCGGCCGGAATTTATGGACTGGCTTTGGGCGGAGGACGATTTGGGCAACACCTATCCCTCTGAAGGTCAGGTGGTACCCTATCAATTTTCTGATATTCACTCCGGAGGAAGCCTTACCAATTCGTATTTTTTTGTCTCCTATTACGGGCTGTGGGTAGACAACATCCCCCTAGAGGCCACCTCCGTCACCCTTCACTTTGACCGCTACGGAGAGGATATTCTCTATTTCACCCTGCCCCTGAAAGGAGGCGCATAACATGGTCAGACGCTTTGTCACGCCTGCCCAGCGTAAGCGCCGCATCGTCCGGGACACTCTGCTGCTTGTAATCATCCTGGTGATACTGACGCTCCGGCTTGACTTCCCCGTCCTCACCGCCAATCAGGCTCTGGAGGCCACTCAGGCCCGCTACTTTTTCGGTCCTGGGGAAGTCATAAGCACCCAGGATTATTCCATAAACCATCTTGTCAGCCGGCTCTTTGTCCGGAGTAGTGACCGGGTCGGCAGCTATGACCGCTACTACATCCTCCGCAACGGGGACTGGTACGCCTGGTGCGGAATCAACCGCCGCCTTCTGTTGTTCTGGCAGACCGGTGAACTGGGCGCTGTGGAAAATGATCCGGATCTTCCCCTAGTTCCCCTCATCGTCAGCAATCAGGATAACGGGATTGTACTGGTAATCTCCAACGACCCAGAGATCACCCAGGTGGAGATCACGTTCCCCATTTCTGCTGAAACAAAGCAGGGCTACACCCTGCTCTCCGCCAGCCAGACCGAGAGTACAGAGAACTGCTTCCTGATCCCCTATACATCAGGTCCCGGCTTCGTCTTTCCGGAGGACCTCCAGGTCAAGGGCTACGACGCCGCCGGAGCCCTGCTCTACCAGTCACCCAAACCGGAATCCTGGGCCACCCATTATGAATTGAGGTGAGTGTATGGCCTCCAATCGCTGCGAGACATTTTGCAGACAGGTGTGTGCCTTTGTCCGCTTCTCTCCCGACCACGACGCCATC
>NZ_NFIL01000099.1:0-1325 GCF_002161755.1 Flavonifractor sp. An4
CTCTCACTGCACTGAAGGATGTTGGGGAGCACATAGCTGCGGGTCTTGCCGGTGCCGCTGGGGCCGATGATGCAGTCGTTGTTGTTCAGCCCCGTGACCCATGTATCGTTGCTGATACATGGGCCTTTGTATAAAATTCTCTCTGACATAGTACCTCCTGATTTACAGCTGGTGTATAACTCTGTCGGCAAGGCCCCATTCCACGGCTTCCGCGGCGTCGAAGTAGCTGTCTGAGGCGGTCTTGTCCAGTACCTCCTCCAGGCTTTTGCCGGTGTGGGCCGAAATGATGTCCGCAACCGTCCGGCGGGTCTGCATGAGGTTTTTGGCGATGGCGTCCACGTTCAGCGCGCTTCCGCCCACGCCGCCCGGAATCAGCGGGTCGTGTATCATGACCTTGGCGTGGGGCAGCATATCCCGCCGGTCGCCGGACAGGAACAGGACTGCGGCCATGCTGGCGGCGGTGCCGGTGCAGATGGTCCGCACCGGACAGCCGACCGCCTTCATGACATCGTAGATAGCAAGGCCGCTGGGGACCTCGCCCCCGGGACTGTTGATATACATGGTGATCTCCTGCCCGGGTGCGTCCTGCTGAAGGAAGCGGAGCTGCAGGACCAGCGCCGAGGCGGTGTCCTCCGTGATGGGGCCGACGCAGAAAATCTCCCGCTTCTGGAACAGAATGTCTTGAATCGGGATCTGGTTCAGCCCCTCGCTGGTTTCCCTGAGAACATTAGGAAGATATGCCATCGTGCGCCTCCTGTTCTGCCTTCCGCAGCGTGTCCACGGTCTGCTTTGCCCACTCCGGGAAACACTCGTCCTGGAGGATGCCGATGAAATCGCCCCTGTTCCATCTGGTCCGCTCCCCATCCCCGAGGCAGGTGGCATAGATTGCCCGGCCGGAAGCATGGGGACTGCACCCAAAGCCGCTTTCCGCCAGCCAGAGCTGATTGCGGGGAGACCAGCAGGACTCTTTGAGCGCCGCCGGGCTCAGGACCAGGACTTCTCCCTCCAGACTGCGGCCCGAAAGTGTGTCGCACTGGGAGGCGTCAAAGAGGGAGAGCCCATTTACCTCGTCCAGGAATGCTTCCACGAAGCCGTCCAGCACCGCCGGGTGGCTCTCCACGATGTACTCGCCTGTCCGGTCGCAGGCGGGGATGAAGATGGTGTCGGCCCACTCCTTGTGGCGGGGACGGAACCGGCCGTCCCAATGCTTCTTCTGAATGGTGTTGGCCAGCACCCAGCCCACGCGCTTGAAGCCATATTGGGCGATGACGCCGCGGGCGCAGTCCGCTTTCAGGTGCATACCGTCGAAGCCGGCCCGGATGGCC